>NZ_JBKBCT010000025.1:0-45679 GCF_050871525.1 Kineococcus auxinigenes
GTGCGGTGCTCCAGCACCGCACCGGCCACCGCGTTGCCGATCGCCGCACCCGCCGTGATCGCCGTGGACAGCCACGCCTGCGCCTCCCCCATGCGGTGCACGGGCACGAGGTCGTCGACGAGGTGCTGGGCGGCGATGAGGTTCGGCGAGATGAACAGCCCGGTCACGAACAGCGCCGCCAGCAGCAGCGGCAGGGGAGCGCCGCTGCCGGCGCTGGCCGACAGCGCCACCAGGAGCGTGCCGAACCCGGCCAGGGTCACCACCAGGCGCAGCCGGTCCGCGCTGCGCCAGGACCGGCTGCCGTACAGCAGCCCGCCCACCGCGCTGCCGGAGGCGATCGCGGCGAACAGCACGCCGAGGTCGTCGGCCGAGCCGAAGCGCTGCTCGGCCATGCCCGCCATCGACACGTCCAGCAGCCCGAAGCCGATGCTCATCGCCGCCATCGCGGTCAGCACCGCGGGGATGCCCACCGCGCGCAGCACGCCCAGCCCGGCACCCGCCCCCACGGCGGTCTCCGAGCGGGCGGCGGGGGAGAGGCGCTGGCGCGGGCCCGCGCAGCGGCAGTAGGCCAGCGTGCCGCCGGCGAGCATCAGGGCGGTCACCAGCAGGGGCACCACCGCCGGCCCGACGGCGAGCAGCAGCGTCAGCAGCAGCGGCCCGGCGACGAAGAGCGTCTCCACGGCCACCGCGTCCAGCGCGTACCCGCGGCGTCGCACCCCCTCGTCGGCGACCACGGCCCGCCAGGTGGTGCGCATCGCCGGGCTCAGGGGTGGGAACGTCAACCCGGCGCCGAGGGCGAGCAGGACCAGGACGGCCGCGGGCACGGCGGGCGTGGCGACGGCCGCGGTCAGCACCACCAGCAGCGCCGCGCTCGCGGTGGCCGTGGGCACCAGCACGCGCGGCTGCCCGTGCCGGTCCAGCCCGCGCCCCCAGAAGGGTGTGCCCAGGGTCAGCCCCACGGCGAAGACCCCCGTCACCAGGCCCGCCAGGTCCCAGGCGTCGCGCAGGTCCCGCACCAGGAGCACCAGCCCCAGGGGGGCCGTCGCGATGGGCACCCGGGCCACGACGGACGCCGAGAAGGGAGCTGCCACCCGCGGATCGCGCAGCAGCGCGACGTACCCCGCCATATCACCGTTCCAGTCGCTCGAGAGGGGTCCGCGCCCCGTCGCCGGCGGCTCCGCCGGCCCTCGCAGCCTGCCACAGCCGGACCTCGCGAGCTGGACCGGTTCAGGCGGCGCTGCGGGCCCGCTCCCGGTGGGGTGCCGGGCGGCGCGTCAGGCGGTGCCGATGCGGGCGCACCCGCCGCCGGCCGCGCGCGCGGCGCTCAGCGCGGCACCGGCCTGCCGGACGGCCTCGGCGGCGGTGGCCGCGCGCACGGGCGCCAGGCTCGCGCCCACGCTGGCGACCACGCCGGTGCCCGGGTCGGTGGGCGCCCAGCGCTCCACGGCGTGCAGCAGCGCGTCGGCGGCCCGCTCGACCGTCACCTCCGCGACGGCCGGGCGCAGACCCGTCAGCAGCACGGCGTGCAGTCCCGGCGCCATCGCCAGCCAGCGGTCCGCGGCGCGCACGGCCGAGCGCATCCGGCGCTCCAGGACCGTGCGGCACGGCGCACCGGCGTGGGCGGTGACCTCCACCAGCAGCAGCGCGGTGCCGGTGCCCAGGCGCTGGTCGTCGTCCAGGGCGAGTTCCAGGGCGTGCTCCAGCGACCGCTGCGGCGCCGGGTGCGCGAGGACGCGGACGGGCGGGGCGGGCAGGGTGCTGGTGAGGGTCACCGCGCCTGCATCGGCCGGGCGCCGGGCCGCCTTGAGCGCCGGGACCCGGCACGGCCAGAACGTTCGACATGGTCGAACGCCTGTCGTTGACGCGCCCCGGTGCGGCTCCTAACGTCCCCGAGCGCGGCCCGCGAGCCGCCCGTCGACTCAACGAGGAGTTCCTCCATGGCCGAAACACGATCGGCGACCGCGGCACCTCCCGCGGTGCGCCGGCAGCCGACCCTGGCCGGCGAGCTGCTGGCCGAGTTCGCCGGCACCGCCGTCCTCATCCTCTTCGGCGTGGGCGTCGTCGCCCAGGTCGTCGCCGGTCAGAACGGCGACAACGACTCGATCCACTGGGCCTGGGGCCTGGGGGTCACCTTCGGCATCTACGTCGCCGGGCGCACGACCGGCGCCCACCTCAACCCCGCCGTCACCCTGGCCCTGGCGGTGTTCAAGGGGTTCGCCTGGCGCAAGGTCGTCCCCTACAGCGCGGCCCAGCTCCTCGGCGCGTTCGCCGCGGCCCTGCTGGTGCGCTGGGTGTACGCCGACGCCATCGCCACCGTCGACCCCGGCACCACCTTCGACACCCAGGGCATCTTCTCCACCCTGCCCGGGGCCGGCGTCAGCATCGGCACCGCGTTCCTCGACCAGGTCGTCGGCACGGCGATCCTGGTCTTCCTGATCTTCGCGGTCACCGAGGTGCGGGCCACCCCGCCCGCGGCGAACCTGGCACCGCTCATCATCGGCCTGATCGTGGTCGCCATCGGCTTCGCGTGGGGCAGCAACGCCGGCTACGCCATCAACCCGGCCCGCGACCTCGGCCCGCGCCTCGCGTCGTTCCTCACGGGCTACTCCAGCGCGATGCGCGAACCCGGCGGGCAGTTCTACTTCTGGGTGCCGATCGTCGCCCCGCTCATCGGCGGCCTGATCGGCGGCGCCCTCTACCGGGTCCTCATCGAGCGGCACCTGCCCGCGGCGGAGGACGAGCAGCAGCCCGCCGGGCGCGTCCCGGCCGAGGACGACTGACCGCCGGCGGCGGCACACCTTCCCGACACCTGCAGAGAGGCAGCACGAACATGGCCAACGACAGCGCAGCCCGGTACGTCGGAGCGGTCGACCAGGGCACCACCTCCACCCGTTTCATGGTCTTCGACCACGGCGGCAACGAGGTGGCCAAGTACCAGCTCGAGCACACCCAGATCATGCCCGAGCCGGGCTGGGTGGAGCACGACCCCATCGAGATCTGGGAGCGCACCAGCTCGGTCATCCAGTCGGGCCTGCGCCAGGCGAAGCTGACCGCGAGCGACCTCGTCGCGCTCGGCATCACCAACCAGCGCGAGACGGCGGTGGTCTGGAACAAGAACACCGGGCGCCCCTACTACAACGCGATCGTCTGGCAGGACACCCGCACCGACCGGATCGCCTCGGCCCTGGACCGCGACGAGCGCGGCCAGAAGATCCGGCAGAAGACCGGCCTGCCGCCGGCGCCGTACTTCTCCGGCGGCAAGGTGCAGTGGATCCTGGAGAACGTCGAGGGCGTGCGCGAGGCCGCGGAGAAGGGCGACGCCGTCTTCGGCAACACCGACTCGTGGCTCATCTGGAACCTCACCGGCGGTCCCCGCGGTGGCGTCCACGTCACCGACGTCACCAACGCCAGCCGCACCATGCTCATGGACCTGGAGACCCTCGACTGGGACGACGAGCTGCTGGGGATATTCGGCATCCCCCGCTCGATGCTCCCGGAGATCAAGCCCTCCTCGTACACCGAGGGTTACGGCACCACCCTGGAGACGGGCCCGCTGGGCGGGGAGGTGAAGCTCACCGGCATCCTCGGCGACCAGCAGTCCGCCATGGTCGGCCAGGTCTGCTTCGACCCGGGCATGGCCAAGAACACCTACGGCACCGGCAACTTCATGCTGCTGAACACCGGCACCGAACTGGTGCGCTCCAAGGCGGGCCTGCTGACGACGGTCTGCTACCAGTTCAACGACGAGAAGCCGGTGTACGCCCTGGAGGGCTCGATCGCCGTGACCGGCTCGGCCGTGCAGTGGCTGCGCGACCAGCTCGGCATCATCTCCGGCGCCTCCGAGTCCGAGTCGCTGGCCCGTCAGGTGAAGGACTCCGGCGGCTGCTACTTCGTCCCGGCGTTCTCCGGCCTGTTCGCGCCGTACTGGCGCTCGGACGCGCGCGGCGCGATCGTCGGCCTGTCCCGGTACAACACGAACGCGCACATCGCCCGCGCCACGCTGGAGTCGATCTGCTACCAGAGCCGCGACGTCACCGAGGCGATGGCCGAGGACTCCGGCGTGGACGTGGAGGTCCTCAAGGTCGACGGCGGCATCACCGCCAACACGCTGTGCATGCAGCTGCAGGCGGACGTCCTCGGCGTGCCGGTCTCCAAGCCCGTCGTCGCCGAGACGACCGCCCTTGGCGCCGCCTACGCGGCCGGCCTGGCCGTCGGGTTCTGGAAGAACATCGACGAGCTGCGCGAGAACTGGAACGAGGGCGCCCGCTGGGAACCCACCTGGACCGACGAGCAGCGCACGGACGGGTACAAGGGCTGGAAGAAGGCCGTCCAGCGCACGCTGGACTGGGTGGACGTCGACTGACGCCCCCGAGGGCGTGACCGCGCGCGGGCGGGGGCACCCCGCCCGCGCGCTCCGCGGCAGCAGGCCGCACGATGGACGAGACGCTCTATCTGGAGGACACGACGTGGACACCAAACCGCTGTCGCCGCAGGCGCGGCAGGACGCGCTGCGCGAGATGGCCGAGGGCGAGCTGGACGTGCTCGTCGTCGGCGGGGGGGTCGTCGGCACCGGTGCGGCGCTGGACGCGGTGACCCGGGGCCTGCGCACCGGGCTGGTGGAGGCCCGCGACTGGGCCAGCGGCACCTCGAGCCGGTCCAGCAAGCTGGTGCACGGCGGCCTGCGCTACCTGGAGATGCTCGACTTCGCGCTCGTGCACGAGGCCCTGCGCGAGCGCGGGCTGCTGCGCAACAAGCTGGCCCCGCACCTGGTGAAGCCGGTGCCGTTCCTGTACCCGCTGACCAAGCGGTTCGCCGAGCGGCCCTACGTGGGTTCCGGTGTCGCCCTGTACGAC
Source organism: Kineococcus auxinigenes (assembly GCF_050871525.1). Classification (NCBI taxonomy): domain Bacteria; kingdom Bacillati; phylum Actinomycetota; class Actinomycetes; order Kineosporiales; family Kineosporiaceae; genus Kineococcus; species Kineococcus auxinigenes. The sequence goes on from NZ_JBKBCT010000025.1 coordinate 4,854, forward strand.
GGCATGGCGCTGTCCAGCGGCAACAACCAGGGTTTCCCCCTGCACCGGCACCTGACCCGCAAGGGCGTGCAGAGGGAGGCCCCCGGCATCCGCCGCGACGCCATGGTCGGCGCCATCCAGTACTACGACGGGCAGGTCGACGACGCCCGGCACACCATGACGATCGCCCGCACCGCCGCCACCTACGGCGCGCTGGCGGCGAACCGCACCCGCGTGAAGGAGTTCCTGCGTGAGGGCGAGCGGGTCGTCGGCGCGGTGCTGGTGGACCTGGAGTCCGGTGCGGAGATCCGGGTGCGCGCCAAGCAGGTCATCAACGCCACCGGCGTGTGGACCGACGAGACCCAGCAGCTCGTGGGGGCCCGCAGGCAGTTCAAGGTGCGCGCCTCCAAGGGCATCCACCTGGTGGTCCCGCGCGACCGCATCCAGTCGAAGACCGGGATGATCCTGCGCACCGAGAAGAGCGTGCTGTTCATCATCCCGTGGGGCCGGCACTGGATCATCGGCACCACCGACACCGACTGGGACCTGGACAAGGCGCACCCGGCGGCCACCAGCGCCGACATCGACTACGTCCTCCAGCACGCCAACGGGGTCCTGAAGTCCCCGCTGACGCGTGCGGACGTCGAAGGCGTCTACGCCGGGCTGCGCCCGCTGCTGAGCGGGGAGTCGGAGTCCACCAGCAAGCTCTCGCGCGAGCACGTCGTGGGCCACCCGGTTCCCGGCCTCGTCGTCGTCGCCGGCGGCAAGTACACGACGTACCGGGTGATGGCCAAGGACGCGGTGGACGTCGCCGTCGACGGCCTGGACGGCAAGGTGCCGCCCTCGACCACCGAGAACGTGCCGCTCGTGGGCGCCGAGGGGTACCACGCGCTGTGGAACCAGCGGCACCAGCTCGCCGCGCGGGCCGGCATCCACGTCGACCACGTCGAGCACCTGCTGAACCGCTACGGCTCGGCGATCGACGAGGTCCTCGCCCTGATCGAGCAGGACCCGTCCCTGGGCGAGGTGCTGCCGCACGCCGACGACTACCTGAAGGCGGAGGTCGTCTACGCCGCCACCCACGAGGGCGCCCGCCACCTGGACGACGTCCTCGCCCGGCGCACCCGCATCTCCATCGAGACGTACGACCGCGGCACCGAGAGCGCCGAGCTCGTCGCGCAGCTGGTCGGCGACGCCCTGGGCTGGGACGAGGAGCGTCGCGCCACCGAGGTGCGCACGTACCTGGAGCGGGTCGCCGCCGAGCGGGCCTCCCAGGAGGAGCCCGACGACGCGGCCGCGGACGCGGTGCGCCTGCGCGCCCCGGAGATCGTGCCGGTCTGACACCTCCCGGCCCCTGAGGGTCCCGCCCACCGCACCGCGGCGGGCGGGACCCTCAGAACGTGCCGGTCAGGCGCTTCAGGAACCGCTGCGTGCGTTCCTCGCGCGGGTCCTCCAGCACGGCCGCCGGCGCGCCCTGCTCGACGACGACCCCGCCGTCCATGAACAGCACCCGGTCGGCCACCTGCCGCGCGAAGCGCATCTCGTGGGTCACCACGACCATCGTCCAGCCCTCGGCGGCCAGGTCGCGCACGGCGGCGAGCACCTCGCCGACGAGCTCGGGGTCCAGCGCGGAGGTCGGCTCGTCGAACAGCATCAGCTCCGGGCGGATCGCCAGCGCCCGGGCGATGCCGACGCGCTGCTGCTGGCCGCCGGAGAGCTGGAAGGGGAACTGCTCGGCCTTGTCGGCCAGGCCGACGCGCTCCAGCAGCGTCACCGCCTCGGCGCGCACCTCCTCGCGCGGGCGTCGCTGCACGACGACCGGGCCCTCCATGACGTTCGCCAGGACGCTCAGGTGCGGGAACAGGTTGTGGCTCTGGAAGACCATGCCGCTCTGGGCGCGCAGCCGGCGCACCGCCCGCTTCGCCGCACCGCCGCGCTCCTGCTGCGGGAACGCCACCTCGACCTCGCCGATGCGCACGCTGCCCGCGTCCGGCAGCTCCAGCGCGTTGAGCGAGCGCAGCACCGTCGTCTTGCCCGACCCGGACGGGCCGATGAGCACGGTGACGGTGCCCGCCGGTGCGGTCACGTCGATGCCCCGCAGGACCTCGTGGTCCCCGAACGCCTTGTGCAGCCCGCGCGCCTCCAGCAGCGGCGCCCGGCCCCCGGCGGCCCTCGGCGCGCCCGCCGCTCCCCGCACCGCGCTCACCTCACCACGTACCTGTTCAGGCGCGTCTCCGCGCGGGACTGGGCGAACGAGAGCACCAGGCACACCACCCAGTAGTAGACGGCCGCCACCCCGTACAGCGTGAAGAACTCGAACGTGGCCCCCGCGATCTGCTGGGCCTGGCGCAGCAGTTCGGTCACCTGGATCGTGGAGGCCAGCGAGGTGTCCTTCACCAGCGAGATGAGGGTGTTGGACAGCGGCGGCACGGCGACCCGCGACGCCTGCGGCAGCACGATGCGGCGCATCGTCGTGGGGTAGTCCATCCCGATCGTCAGCGCCGCCTCGGTCTGGCCCCGGGGCACCGAGAGGATCGCGGAGCGGATGACCTCCGAGGCGTAGCCGCCGACGTTGAGGGTGAAGGCGATGACCGCGGCGGGGAAGGCGGGGATCGTCACCCCCAGCGAGGGCAGGCCGTAGTAGATGATGAACAGCTGCAGCAGCAGCGGCGTGCCGCGGATGACGGAGACGTAGGCGCGCGCCGGCCCGGAGAGCAGCCGGTTGCCGGACAGGCGCATCAGCGCCACCACCAGCGCCAGCACGAGGCCGAGCACGAAGCTGATCGCCGTCAGCGGGATGGTGCCCCGCACGAGGCCGCTCAGCAGCGGGCCCAGCGACTCCAGCACCAGCTGCCACGTGCCCGCGTCCACGCGCCCCCCTCCGCCGTCCCCCGCGCCGGATCAGCCGGCGGCCGGGCCGGAGACGTCCTCGCCGAACCACTTCTGCGAGATCTCCGCCAGCGTGCCGTCCGCGCGCAGGGCCTCCAGCGCGTCGCTGACCTGCTGGGCCAGTTCGGTGTCGTCGGCCGGGAAGAGGAACGCCTGCTCGGTGGTGTCCGACGTCTCGGCGGCGATCTTGATGGCGTCGTCGCCGGTGGTGTTCACGTAGCGCAGGACAGCGAGCTTGTCGTTGATCGTGACGTCCACCCGGCCCTGCTTGAGCAGGGTGACGGCCTGGGCGACGCCCTCGACGGCCTCCACCTGCGCGCCGGCCTCGGTGGCGGTCTGCGCCCAGTTGCTCGTCGCGGACTGCGCCGACGTCTTGCCGGCCACGTCGGCCAGCGAGGTGACCGAGGTGTCGTCGGCGCGCGTGACGACGACCCCGGTGGAGACCGTGTAAGGGGTGGAGAAGGCGTACCGCTCCTGCCGCTCGGGCGTGATGGAGACCTGGTTGGCCACCGCCTCGTAGCGGCCGGCCTCCATCCCCGCGATCAGCGCGTCCCACGTGTTCTCCGAGAACTCGACCTCGCGGCCCAGTTCCTCGCCGACCGCCTTCGCCACGTCGATGTCGTAGCCGACGAGCTCGTTGGTCTGCTCGTCGTGGTAGCTGAACGGGGCGTAGGTGCCCTCGGTGCCGAACGTCAGGGCCTCCTCGGCGGCGGAGCCGCTGCCGCTGTCACCACCGCCGCACGCGGCGAGGAGCCCGGTGAGGGCCAGAGCGCTGAGGGTGCCGAGGGTCCTGCGACGCATGGGGTGTCCTCCTGCTGCTGTGCGCCCGACGCGGGGCAGCGCGCCCACGTCGGGCACGCGTGCGGGTGCAGCAGCAACCTAGGGGTCATCCATTCCCGCCGCGCGCCGCGGGCCCGGCGCCCGCCCGCCGCGGACCGGGCCCGGCCGTCCCGTGGAGCGCTGCGTAGAAGGGGCGCAGCGCGTCGGCGACCCCGCCGGCGCCCGGACCGAGGACCGCCGCGTCCAGGTCGTCCGCGGCGGTGCGTCCCGGTGCGCGCCGCACCACGCTCAGCTCCGGCGGTTCCGCGCTCAGCCGGTGGAACGCGACGGGGTCCACGGGGAGCGCCTCGGCGGCGGGGGAGGGGCCGGAGGCGGCGTCCTCCACCCGGCGCAGCAGCGCCGCCGGGGCGGCTCCCCGCAGCAGCAGGACCACGGCGGGTTCGGCGTCGGCGTGCTCGGCGAGGGCGTGCAGCAGGGCCGCCACGTGCTCGCACGCGCCCTGGCCGTCGTGCGGGCAGCTGCAGTCGTGGGTGAGGTCGCCGGGGGAGGGCAGCAGGTCCAGGCCGACCTCGTCGAGCAGGCCGGCGAGCACCGGCGGCACGTCGCCGCCGGCCAGCGGGGCGATGAGCAGCGGGTTGTCCACCAGGACCGCCGTGAGCGCGTCCAGCTCGGCCGCGCCCCACCGGCGCACGCCCACCTCCACCAGCCACGGCCTCGGGCGCTCGCCCTGCACGCGGGCGGTGACCGCCCCGGCACGCACGCGCAGCTCGCCCACCGTCCCCGCGACGGCGAGCTCGGCGCCGCGGCGCCAGGTGGCGGGGTCGTGGCCGCCGTCCAGGGCGGGGGGCAGGGCGGTGAGCAGGCGGCGCGACCAGCGGGTCGAGGCGGGGCGCGGTGCGCTGCGGCGCGACCCGCCGAGGTGCCCGGCGCCGGGGCGCGCGTCGCCGGGTGCGGTGCGGCGGTACCGGGCCACGCCCTCAGTCCCCTACCGCGTCGGCGCCCAGGCGCAGCAGCTCGTGCAGCGCCTCGTCGTCCAGCTCGGTGATCCACCGCTCGCCGCTGCCGACGACCGAGCCGGCGAGCTCGCGCTTGCGGGCGATGACCTCGTCCACCTTCTCCTCCACGGTCCCGGTGCTGACGAGCGTGCGCACCTGCACCGCGCGACGCTGCCCGATGCGGTGCGCCCGGTCGGTGGCCTGGTCCTCCACCGCGGGGTTCCACCAGCGGTCCAGGTGCACGACGTGGTTCGCGGCGGTGAGGTTCAGCCCCGTGCCGGCCGCGCGCAGCGACAGCAGCAGCACCGGCGGGCCGTCCTCGCGGGCGAAGCCCGCCACGATCTCGTCGCGGCGGGTGCGGGTCAGCCCGCCGTGCAGGAACGGCACGCGCCGGCCGGTGAGCTCGGACAGGTGCGGGGCCAGCAGGTGCCCGAACTCCGCGAACCGGGTGAAGCACAGCACCTTCTCGCCCTCGGCGAGCGCGGTGCCCACCACGTCGTCGAGGACCTCCAGCTTGCCGGAGCGGTGCCGGCCGCGGTGCAGCACGCCGGAGCCGTCGCCGAGGTAGTGCGCGGGGTGGTTGCACACCTGCGCCAGGCGGGTCAGGGCCCCCAGCACCAGCCCGCGCCGGCCCTGGTCCTCGGCGTCGGCGAGGCGGGCGAGCAGCCGGTCCAGCACCGCCCGGTACAGCGCGGCCTGCTCGGCGGTGAGGTTCGCGCGGACCGTCATCTCGACGCGCGCGGGCAGGTCGGGGGCGACCTCGGGGTCGGTCTTGACGCGGCGCAGGACGAACGGGCGGGTCACCAGGGCCAGCCGCTGCGCGGGCGCGCTGTGGCCGAGCTTCTCCACGGGCACGGCGAAGGTGTCGCGGAAGCTCGCCGCGCTGCCCAGCAGCCCGGGGTTCACGGCGTCCAGCACGGCGCGCAGGTCCTCCAGCCGGTTCTCCACCGGGGTGCCCGTCAGCGCGACGCGGTGCTCGGCGGGCACGGCCCGCACGGCGCGCGCGGCGCGGGTGGCGGCGTTCTTGACGTGCTGCGCCTCGTCCAGCGCCAGGCGCCGCCAGCGCACGGCGGCCAGGTCGGGGGCGTCGCGCACGAGCAGCCCGTAGGTGGTGACGACGAGGTCGTGCGCGGCGGCGGTGCGGGCCAGGTGCTCGCCGCGGGGGCGGCCGGGGCCGTGGTGCAGGTGCACGCGCAGCGCGGGGGCGAACCGCGCGGCCTCCGCCCACCAGTTGCCGACCAGGCTCGTCGGGCACACCAGCAGGGTGGGAGCGCCCGCGCCGGTTCCCGCGCCGGTCCCGCCGCGCTCGTGCAGCTCCAGCGCGAGCAGCTGCAGCGTCTTGCCCAGGCCCATGTCGTCGGCGAGCACGGCCCCCAGCCCCAGCTCCGCCATCGCGGCCAGCCAGGCGACGCCGCGGCGCTGGTACGGCCGCAGCTGCGCGCTCAGCCCCGGCGGGTCGGGCAGCTCGGTGTCCGGCGGCCCGGCGCGGCCGGCGAGCACCTCGCCCAGCGCGCCGCGGGCGTGGACGCCGGTGACGGGCGCCGGCAGGTCGCGCGCCGAGCCCAGGCCGGTGAGCAGGTCCAGGACGGTGGCGCGCCCGCTGCCGCGCCGGCGCAGGAACTCCGCGCTGCGCCGCAGCGCCTCGCGGTCCACCTGCACCCACTCGCCGCGGAAGCGCACCAGGGGCTCGCGGGAGGCGGCCAGCGCGCGCAGCTCGGCCTCGGTGACGGGCTCGTCGCCCAGCGCGGCGCGCCACTCGAAGGCGACGAGGTCCGCCCGGCGCAGCCGGGGGTTCGTCACGACGCCGGGCTGGGCGGCCCCGGCGTGCAGGGCCAGGCCCACGGTGCGGCGGGTCCAGTGCCGCGGCAGCTGCAGGGCGACGCCCGCGGCGGTCAGCTTCGGGCCGCCCACCTCCACCAGGTCCAGCAGCTCGGCGGCGCCGATCTCGACGTCGGCGTCGCCGGCACCGGCGAGCAGCCGCTTCAGCGGCGGGTGCGCGGCGGCGGCCCGCGCGGTGCCGGCCAGGAGCAGCAGCAGCGGGTCCTCGCCGCCCGACCCACCACCGGTCCCGCCCCCGGACTCCGCGCGCACCTCCCGCAGCGTCAGCGTCAGGCTGGGGTCGTCGAGCGGCCGCAGCCGAGCCTGCAGCCGCCAGCGCCCCTCGTCCCCGTCGGGGCCCGGCGGCGGTTCCAGCACGCGCAGCACGAGGTCGTAGCCGCTGTCGTCGCCGCTGCGGTGCCAGTCGCGCACCCGGTGCGCCAGGGACCGCGGCTGCACGTCCTCGGGCACGGGTGCCCCCGTGGCCAGCGAGCGCACCCAGGCGGCCGGGCCGGGCCCCAGCGCGGCGGTGCCCGGGCGCACGTGCGCGGTGCGGGCGCTGACGAGCAGGTCGGTCAGCGCCGCGCACACCTCGTCGGCCAGGGCGGCGGCGCTGGGCGGCGCGGTGCGCGGCGGGCGCGCCTCGGCGCGCACCAGGGCCGGCGCGAGCTCGGCCAGGGCGGTGCGCCAGCGGCCGAAGCGCTTGTCGGGCAGCGGCACCCAGCGGGCGTGCGCCTCGCCGTCGGCCTCGTGCAGGGCCGGCACGACCGAGCCGGCGTCCACGGCGGCCCGCGCGCCGCGCGCCACGTGCGCCAGCCAGCGCAGGCCGTCCCCGGCGGCCGCGTGCGCCGGGCCCGGCTCCCCACCCGGTCCCTCGCCGAGCACCTCGGTGAGGACGTCCAGCGCCGCGTCCCCGCGCAGCTCGACCACGGGGACCGGCACCGGGCGCAGCAGCAGGCCGGCGCGCGGCCGGGCGCCCGCGGCGACGGGGCGGCCGGCGGGGGTGCACGGCAGGTCCAGGACGAGCCGGCGGGCGACCGGCCGGGCCAGCGCGGCGGCCAGGTGCACCGCCCGCGGGGCGGCCGAGGCGAGCGCGCCCAGGTCCGCCGGGCGGGCCGCGCCGGGCGGGCGGCGGGGCGCCTCGACCCACAGCGCCAGGGTGCCCGCGCGGGTCCACAGCGCGTTCACGCGCGGGGCCGGGGAGCGGGGCGCGGGGGCGGCGGGCACGCGGGGAGGCTAGTGGGTGGCGCCGACACGTCGCCGGCACGGCACGGGCAACCGCTTTCCATCCAGGCTTCCCGCTGTCACGATGGTTCGGTGACCGCTCCACCGCCGGACCGGCTCCTCGACGGGGACCGTCCGCTGCGCTCGGCCCTGCGCCTGCTGGGCACCCACCGCCGGCGGGTCGCCGGGGCCGTCGCGTTCATGGCGGTCAAGGAGACGCCGCTGTGGCTGATGCCGGTCATCACCGGCAGGGTCATCGACGTGCTGGTGGCCGGCGGCCCGGTGCAGCGGCTGTGGCTGTGGACGGCCGTTGCCGTGCTGGCCCTCCTGCAGAACTACCCCTGCATGGTGCAGTACACCAAGCGCTACATGGGGGCCGTGCGCACGATCGGCGCCGACCTGCGCAACGCGCTCGCCGAGCGGCTGCAGAACCTGTCCATCGGTTTCCACACGCGCGTGAGCAGCGCAATCGTGCAGACCAAGGTCGTGCGCGACGTGGAGAACGTCGAGCTGATGTTCCAGCAGATCGCCCACCCGCTGCTGTCGGCGACGATGGTGGTGCTCGGCGCCGTGGTGGTGACCGCCCTCGCCATCCCGCAGTTCCTGCCGTTCTACGCGCTGACGATCCCCCTGGCGGTCCTGCTGCGCTACGTCCTGGCCAAGCGCTCGCGGCAGCGCAACGAGGAGGTGCGCCGCGAGGTCGAGCGGTTCTCCGCCCGGGTCGGGGAGATGGCCACCCTCATGCCGATCACCCGCGCCCACGCGCTGGAGCGCACCGCCGCCGAGCGGGTCGCGGCCGGTGCCCGCGAGGTGCGCGAGGCGGGTTTCCGGCTGGACGTGCTCAACGGGCGCTTCAGCGCGCTGTCGTGGGTGAGCCTGCAGCTGCTCGGTGTGCTGTGCCTGGTCCTCGCCGCGTTCGCCTCGCTCACCGGCGCGCTGGAGATCACGCCGGGGCAGGTGGTGCAGCTGTCCTCGTACTTCACCCTGCTGACCGGCGCGGTGACGAACCTGCTCATGCTGCTGCCGGTCGGTGCCCGGGGGATGGAGTCGATCCGCTCGATCGCCGAGGTCCTGGCCGAACCGGACCTGGAGGAGAACGAGGGCAAGGACGCCGTCGACGCCGTGCACGGCGCGCTGGCGCTGCGGGACGTGCGCTACCGCTACCCGGGCGCCGCCGACGACGCGCTCGCCGGCGTGACCCTCGACGTCCGGCCGGGCGAGACGGTGGCGTTCGTGGGTTCCTCCGGCTCGGGCAAGTCGACGCTGCTGAACCTCGTGCTGGGTTTCGTGCGCCCCACCGGCGGGCAGCTCCTCGTCGACGGCACCGACGCGGCCACCCTGGACCTGCGCACCGTGCGCCGGCACGTGTCGGTGGTCCCGCAGGAGTCGGTGCTCTTCGAGGGCTCGGTGCGCGAGAACGTCACCTACGGCCTGCCCGGCGTCGACGACGAGAGGGTCCGCCGGGCCCTCTCCGACGCCAACGCCGCGGGTTTCGTGGACGCCCTGCCGCACGGCTGGCACACCGTCGTGGGCGAGCGCGGTGCCCGCCTGTCCGGCGGGCAGCGCCAGCGCCTGGCCATCGCCCGCGCCCTGGTGCGCGACCCGCAGGTGCTGCTGCTGGACGAGGCCACCTCCGCGCTGGACGCGGAGTCCGAGGCGGCGGTGCAGCAGGCGCTGGCCCGTCTCATGCGCGGGCGCACCACGCTCATCGTCGCCCACCGGCTGTCCACGGTCCGTGCCGCGGCCCGGATCGTCGTGCTGGACCGGGGCCGCGTCGCCGAGAGCGGCACCCACGAGGAACTGCTCGCCACCAGCGGCCGCTACGCCGAGCTGCAGCAGGCGCAGCGGCTGTGACCGCACCGACCGCACCCCTGGAGGACCGACCCGTGGAGCACCTCGTGCAGGACGCCGGACCGCTCGCCCCGGTCCACCTGACCGTCGACGACCTGGTCCGCCCGCTGAGCGCGGGCCCGGCGCCGCGCTTCGGGTGGCTGCCGCAGCACCCCGGCGGTGACCAGGTGCAGACCGCGTACCAGCTGCGCCTGCTGGACGCGGTGACCGGGCGGCTGGTGGCCGACACCGGCCGGGTGAGCTCGCCGGAGTTCCAGGGGGTGCGCTGCCCCGTCCCGGACCTGCCGGCGGAGCAGGCGTTCACCTGGACGGTGCGCACCTGGGACCGCGACGGCGTCGTCTCCCCGTACGCGCCCGAGGAGGGTTTCGACACCGCGCCGACCGACCGCGACTGGTCCGGGGCGCAGTGGGTCCGGCGCGTGCCCGCGCCGCCGGCGACGGGGTCGGCCACCACGTCCCTGGACGCCTACGACGACTACACGCTGGCCCGCGCCGAGGTGGACGTCCCCGCCTCGCCCGTGGTGCGGGCCCGGGTGCACGTCGCGGCGAGCAAGCAGTACGAGCTGCACCTGGACGGTGCGGTCGTCGCCCGCGGCCACGCGTTCGGCTACCCCTCGGAGGGGTTCTTCCAGAGCACCGACGTCACCGCGCACGTGCGCGCGGGGACCCGCCTGGCGATCGGGCTGGTCTACCACTGCTGGGTGGGCACCTGCCAGGGGAACCCCCCGGGCCCGGACGCCCACCCGTCGGGGTTCCTGCTGAAGCTCGTCGCCGACCACGCCGACGGTTCCCGCACCACCGTCGTCAGCGACGGGACCTGGCGCGTGGCGCGCGCGCCGCAGTGGTGCGCCCCCGAGGTCGACGACGTGCCCGGCAGCCCCCGCCGGTACACCGAGCGGTACCGCAACGACGACGCCGGCGACTACTGGGAGGAGTACGACGCCCGCGCCGAACCGCAGGGCTGGGACCGGCCCGGCTACGACGGCCGGGGCGCGCGCTGGGAGGAACCCGTCGTCGTGGGGGAGCACCCGCTGCCGCCGCCCGCCGACGGCTCGCCGGAGTTCACCCGGCTGCACGCCCAGGAGGCCCGGCTGGAGCGCACCGCGCGCGAGGCGGTGTCGCTGACCCGGCTGCCGGACGGCTCCCTCGTCGCGGACCTCGGGCAGGTGGTCTCGGCCGTCCCCGTGCTGCGGTTCCGCCGCGGCGTCGCCGGCCGGCGGGTCCGGGTCCTCACCGGGTACGCGCTGGACGCCGGCGGGGGCGTGGCCACCGACCGAACCTCCACGCAGGGCAGCCGCACCTGGTTCGACCTGGTGCAGCGCGACGGCGAGCAGGAGGTGCGGCCGTTCACGTACTGGGGTTTCCGCTACGTGCAGCTGCCCGCGGACGCCGTGGTGGGTGAGGAGCTGACCCGCGCCGACGTGCGCGCGGTCCTCCAGCACACCGAGGCCCCGCACCCGGCGACCTTCTCCAGTTCCGACCCGGTGCTGGACGAGGTGTTCGAGCTGATGCGGCACTCGGCGCTGGTGTGCGCCCAGGAGCAGTTCCTGGACACCCCCACCCGGGAGAAGGGGCAGTTCACCGCCGACGCGATCAACATCTCCGCCGCCACCACGGCGGCGTGCGGGGAACGCGCCCTGACCCGGCAGGCGATCCGCGAGATCTGCGCCTCCCAGGCGCGGTACTGGGACGAGGGGGAGTTCCGCGGGCGGGTCAACGCCGTCTACCCCAACGGCGACGGCCCGCGCGACATCCCCGACTTCACCGAGATGGTCCCGGGCTGGGTGTGGCAGCACCACGTCGAGACCGGGGACCTGGACCTGCCCGGGCAGGTGTACCCGGCGCTGGTGGAGATCGGCGAGTACGTCCAGCGCGCCACCGACCCGGCCACGGGGCTGGTCACGGCGCTGCCCGGGGGCGGCTCGCGGGGTCGGGAGAACGCCGTGTACCGGCAGGGGATCGTGGACTGGCCCGCCGCCGTGCGCTACGGCTACGACTGGGACGGGACCCTCGACGGGGTGCGCACCCCCGTGAACGCCTGGGCGGTCGACGCGCACGCGTCGCTGGCGCGGCTGGCGCGGGCGCTGGGGCGACCGGCGGACGAGGTCGCCCGCCACGAGGAGCGTGCCGCGGCGCTGGTGCGCGCGGTGAACTCCCGGCTGCGCCGCCCCGACGGCGCCTACGTCGACGGCCTGGCCCCCGACGGCACCCCCTGCGCCCACGCCGGGCAGATCTCCAGCTCCCTGCCGCTGGCGTTCGGGTTCGTGCCGGAGGCGGACGTCGCCGCGGTCGCCGACCACGTGCAGTCGCTGGGGATGAACCAGGGGCCGATGACGGCGCACCGGCTGCTGCAGGGCCTCGCCGCCGCCGGGCGCACCGACGCCGTGCTGCGCCTGCTCACCGATCCGGACGCGGACGGCTGGGCGAACGTCCTGGCCCGCGGCGGCACCTGCTGCTGGGAGCAGTGGAACCCCGTGGAGGACCAGAGCCTCTCCCACGGCTGGGGCGCGCAGGCCGTCGTGGACGTGCTGGAGGTGCTGCTCGGGGTGCGCGTCGCCGCGCCGGGGGCGGCGGTGGTGGAGGTGCGGCCCCCGGTGTGCGCGCTGCGGCGGGCGGCGGGCACCCGCTGGACGCAGCGCGGGCCGGTCGGGGTGCGCTGGTCGCGCGAGGAGGGCGCCGGCACCGAGCTGGAGGTGCGGGTGCCGGTGGGGGTCAGCGCCCGCGTCAGCGTCCCGGCCGACTCGCGCGGTGCGCGCGGCGAGGGCCGCCCGCGCCTGCTCGAGGAGGGCGCGGGCCGCGTGACCTACCTCGTGGGCAGCGGGACGAGCGTGTTCGGCCGTGCCGCCGCAGGCGCTTGAGGTGCCTCACGCCTCCTGGCGCGGGGAGCCGGGGCCGGGTCGGGGGGCGTGGTGCGGCGCGGTCTCGTCCAGGGCCTGCTGCACCCCCTCGGCCGCGCGCAGCGCCAGCGCGCCGCCCGCGGCGGTGAGGACCGCGGCGACCACCTGCCCGGCGGTCCCGAGCGCCTCGACGCCGGCCACGAACGGCACCACGGCCGCCACCGCGGCGAGCGCTCCCAGCAGGACGCGGCGCGAACGGGGGTGCGCGGTGAGCGCGGGCGGGGCCAGTGCCGGCAGCACCAGCAGGGCGGCGCCCAGCACGGCCGCGGTGGCGAGGAGCGTGCCGGGCGCGCGCACCGCGCCGGCGACGGCCGTGGCCGCGTAGGCGGCGCCCCAGGCGGCGGGCAGCAGTGCCGTGCCGCGCACCGCACCGCCGGACCCGTCCACGACGCCTCCCTCCTGCGAGGAGAACCCCGGGCGGTGCCCGGCGTCAAGGGCCCCGCACCCCCTGCCGAGCGTGGCCGCGCCGTCAGGGTCCGAGCAGCCCCCGTTCGTAGCCGACGGCGACGGCGGCGGCGCGGTCACCGACGCCGAGCTTGTCGTAGACGTGCTGGAGGTGGGTCTTCACGGTCGCCTCGCTGATGAACAGCAGGCGGGCGCACTCGCGGTTGCCGGTCCCCCGGGCGACCATCCGGAGGACCTCGAGCTCGCGGGGGGACAGCAGGGGTTCGGCCGCCGCGGGCGCGCGCATCCTGGCGAGCAGGCGCGAGGCCACCGCGGGGGCGAGCACCGAGCCCCCGCGGGCCGCGGTCCTGATGCCGTGCAGGAGCTCGTCGACCGGGGCGTCCTTGAGGAGGTAACCGGTGGCGCCGGCCTGCACGGCTCGCAGGACGTCGTCGTCGGAGTCGTACGTGGTGAGCACCAGGACCCGCGCCGGGCTGGCGCGCCGGGCCAGCTCCTCGATCGCCGCGACCCCGTCCCCGCCGGGCATGCGCAGGTCCATCAGGACGACGTCCGGGGTCAGGGCCAGGCTCCGCGCCACGGCGGAGGGGCCGTCGGACGCCTCGCCGACCACCTCCAGGTCGCTCGAGGCGTCGATGACGCCGCGCAGCCCGTCGCGGACGACGGGGTGGTCGTCGACGACCAGCACGCGGATCACACCGGGACCCCGTCCGGGCGGGCGGGGCCGGGCAGGCCCGGTCGGTCGGCGTGCGTCAGCGGCACCCGCACCGACAGCGCCGTCCCCCGCCCGGGGGAGGACTCGACGTCGACGGCCCCGCCGAGGGCGCCGACGCGCTCGCGCATGCCGACCAGCCCGAGGCTGCCGGGGGGTGTCGAGGACGGCTCGAAGCCGCGGCCGTCGTCGCGCACGTCCAGCGCGACGACGTCGTCCATGGGGGCCAGGGTGACCACGACCCGGCGGGCGCGGGCGTGCCTGGCCACGTTGGCCAGCGCCTCCTGCGCCGCGCGCAGCAGCGCCACCTCCACGGCGGTGGGCAGGCCGGCCGGTTCCCGGTCCACGACCAGTTCGGCGGGGGTCCCGGTGTCGCCGGCCCACCGCTCCACGACCCCCCGCAGGGCCGGGACCAGGCCGTGCTCCTCCAGCGGTGCCGGGCGCAGGTCGTGCAGGGAGCGGCGCGCCTCGGCGATCGTGGACCGGGCCAGCGCGGCCGCCCGGTCCAGGTGGGCGTCCGCGGCGGCGGGGTCGCTGCCGCAGCGCTGCGCGGCCTGCACCTGGGTCAGCACGCCCACCAGGCCCTGGGCGAGGGTGTCGTGGATCTCCCGCGCCAGCCGAGCCCGCTCGGCGGAGGCGCCGGCGTCCCGCGCCCGGGCGACGAGCCGCTCGTGCAGCGTCGCGTTCTCGGCGGCGGCCGCCTCCAGCGCGAGCACCGCCCGGCGGCGCGTCTCGCTCTGCTCCAGCGCCCACCGGCTCACGCTGCCGGTGCCGCCGATCACCACGGTCTCCACCAGGACGACGACCGACACGACGGCCCACCCGGTGCCGTCGTCGGGCAGCCCACCGGGCAGCAGGTTGACCAGCAGCGCGAAGGCGAGGACGCCCGGCACCCCGCGCCGGTCCATGGTCAGCACCGGGGCGGCGACGAGGCCGGCGATCGCCGCGAGCACGAACACCGGGTCCAGCAGGACCAGCCCGGCGTGCAGGACCCACGACCCCGCCAGGTAGCCGGCCACCGGCCAGCCGGGTCCACCGCGCCGGGTCAGCCACCGCCACCCGAGGTGGCCCCACGCCCCGGTGACCAGGGCCAGCGGCGCGAGCACGGCCCACCGCACCCCGCCGGGGTCCAGCGCGACGTGCAGGAGGACCGACGTGCCGAGCAGCGCCAGCGGCAGCGCGGCGAGGGCGCGCTGGACGCGAGCGTCCAGGACACCGACCCGGCCCAGCGCACGACCCGCCACGTCGCCCCCTCACTCCCAGCTGAAGGCTCGCACGGCCACCGCGCCCGCGACCAGCGCCGTGCCGGCCGGCGCGAGCAGCTGGGAGGCCGGCACGGGCACCCCCGCCCACGCGTGCAGCAACCCGTCGACGAGCGCGCCCAGCGGCGAGTGCAGTCCCACCACCTCCAGCCATCCGGGGAGCGCCTCCAGCGGGACCCAGACGCCGGCGAGGAAGAGGACCGGCATCAGCAGCGCGGGCCCCAGGACGGCGTTGGCCCTGACCGAGGGGGAGATCGCCGCGATGAGCAGGCCCACGGCGAGCAGCGCGAGCACCCCCAGGGCGGTCACCAGCAGTGCGGTGCCCGGGGACGCCGGCACGGGCAGCCCGACGACGGTCAGGGTCGCGACGGCCAGCGCGGTGGTGGTGACGAGCACCGCCGCCAGGTGCACCACGAGCTGGGCGAGCAACAGGGCGCCGGGTGAGGCGGGGGTGGTGGACAGCCTCCGCAGCACCCCCGTCTCCCGGTGCAGCACCAGGGTGCTGGGCAGGCTGAAGAAGCCGACCACGCCCAGCAGCAGCGCCACCGCCAGGGCCGGGGCGAAGGCCGCGGAGTCCCGGCTCGTGGTCGAGGCCGGGTCCGCCGGGTCGAGCAGCAGGCCCAGCGCCAGCAGCAGGCCGAGGGGCAGCACGACCACGAAGGCGAGCGCGGCGGGCTCGCGCACCATCAGCACCGCCTCGGTGCGGGTCAGGGCGGACACCTCGCTCACCGGGCCACCTCCTGGTCCGTCAGGCGCAGGTAGGCGTCCTCGAAGCCGACCCGGCCGACCTGCAGCTCGGCGGCGGTGCTGCCGTGCTCGGCGAGGGCCGCCAGCACCGCCTGCACCACGGTGGCCGTCCCGCGCACGGTCCAGCGCTCGCCCTCGCGGCGCACCGAGCGGACCGCGGGCAGCGCCTCCAGGACGCCGTCGTCCACCGGTGGCAGGGGACGGAAGGTGAGGCTGTGCTCCACGCCGTCGCCGGCGGCGGCGGTGAGCTCGGCGGGGGTGCCCGTGGCGCGCACCCGCCCTCGGGTGAGGACGGCGACGCGGTCGCACAGGTCCGCCACCTCGTCCATCTGGTGGCTGACCAGCACCACGGTGCTCCCCTCGCGGCGGACGTCGCGCACCAGCTGCCACAGCCCGCGCCGGGCGGCGGGGTCCAGCCCGGTGGTCAGCTCGTCGAAGACCACCAGCTCCGGCTTGCCCAGCAGGGCGAGCGCGACGGAGACGCGCTGCTGCTGGCCCCCGGAGAGCCTGCCGAACGCGGTCCGCTCCGTGCCCGCCAGACCCACCCGCTCCAGCACCTCCCGCCAGTCGGCGGCGCGCGGGTAGAAGGAGGCGTACAGCGCCAGCACCTCGGCGACCCGCAGCCGCGGCTGCACCCGGCACGCCTGCAGCTGGGCGCCGACCCGCTGCACCACCGCGGCTCGATCGTGCACCGGGTCCAGGCCCAGGACGCGCACGCTGCCGCGGTCGGGCCTGCGCATGCCCAGCAGGCACTCCACCGTCGTGCTCTTGCCCGCCCCGTTGGGGCCGAGGACCCCGAACACCTCCCCCTCCTCCACGGACAGGTCGACCTCGTCGACCGCCACCGCCGACCCGTACTCCTTGTGCAGCCCCTGCACCTCGATGACCGGCACCGTCCCCACCCCTGTCGTCGTCGCGGACCCGCTGACGCCTCCAGGCTGGCGATCGGCGGTGCGCCGCGAATCGCTCGACGGGTGGGGGCGCCGGCCGCCGGGGATGAGCCGGGGGTCAACCGTCCGGTGGACCCCCGGGGCGAGCGGGTGGCGGCGACGGCGTCACGCCCGGCCGGGCGCAGCCCCGTCGCGCAGCACCCGGTACCGGCACACCAGCACGCCGGTCGGGCTCGTCGTCGCGGACACCAGCTCCAGCGGCCGCGCCCGCCCGTCCGCGGGGAAGACGCGCTTGCCGCCGCCGAGCAGGACGGGGTTCAGCGCCAGCTGGTACTCGTCGACGAGGTCGTGCCCGGCCAGCTGCGTGGCGAGGGAGGCGCTGCCCATCACCTGCAGGACCCCGCCGTCGCCCGCTCCGCCGCGCTCGCGCAGCGCGCGCACGGCGCCGATCGCGTCGTCGGCCGGCAGCAGGTGGGAGCCCTGCCACGTCAGGTCGGCGGGGGTCAAGGTGCGCGAGGCGACGTGCTTGGGGATGGAGTTCATCCGGTCGGTGAACTCGTCGCCGTCGCCGCCGCGCTCGGGCCAGGCGGCGGCCATGGTCCGCCAGGTGCGGGCGCCGAACAGCAGCGCCTCCGTCTCGCCCATGAGGGCGTCGACCGCCCCGCCCAGCACCTCGGGGTCGAAGTGCGGCATCGACCAGCCGCCGTGGGCGAAACCGCCGTCGGTGTCCTCCTCCGGCCCGCCCGGTGCCTGCACGACGCCGTCCAGGCTCGTGAACTCGCTGACGACGATCCTCATCGCTGCTCCTCCGTCTCCTGCGCCACCACGTGCCCCTGGGACCGGCGCGGGTGCGGGAACTCATCGTCGGGCCCGGGGCCGGCGGGTGCCGAGGGGGTGCGCCGCTCGGCGGTCTTGACGACGACGACCCCGGCGAGCACGAGGGCGCCGCCGGCGAGCTGCACCGCGCCGGGGCGCTGGTCCAGCAGGAGCGCGGCGAAGACGACCGCGGCGAGGACCTCCAGCAGCGCCAGGAACGAGGCGACCCGCGAGCCGAGGCGGCGCCCGGCCGCGACGCCGGTGGCGTAGGCGAGGGCGGCGGTCACCAGCCCCAGCGGCAGCAGCGGGACCCACCACGCCACGCTCCCCGGCGCGTAGGCGACCGTCGCGGTGGCGAACCGCACCGGCAGCAGCCCGACCAGGGCCAGGGCGCCCAGGGCCGTCGCGCCGACGGCGAGCCCGCCGCCGGCCAGGGCGAGCGGCGGCAGCCCGGTGCCGGTGTCGGCGGAGATGAGGAAGTAGGCGGTGGCGCCGACCATCGCGCCGAACGCCCACGCGACGCCGGTCAGCGCCAGGTCCGCCCTGGAGAACAGGTCCAGCACGAGCACGAGGCCGCCGGCGGCCAGCGCGGCGCCGACCAGGGTGGCCGGGGCCGGGCGGCTGCCGGTGCGCAGCCAGGTCCAGGCGACCACGGCGACCGGGGCGGTGTACTCGATGAGCAGGGCCGGGCCGACGTCCATCGTCGCCACCGCGGAGAAGTAGCAGAACTGCGCCCCGGCCACGGCGAGGACGCCGTAGAGGACCACCGTGCGCCAGGAGCGCCGCAGCGCGCCCCACCGCCCGCGCAGGCTCAGCGCCGCGGCGGGGGCCAGCGCGAGGGCGGCCAGGCCGATCCGCACGAGGACCACGGCGCCGGGGGTCCACCCGGTGTCCAGCAGTCCGCGCGCGAGGGCGCCGGAGAGGCCGAAGGAGGCCGCCGAGGCGACGGCGAGGGCGACACCGCCGGTGCCGGCGGGGAGGGCGTGCCGGGTGTCACCGGTCATCGCGGTCATGGCAGATGACAGTAGGGACGGTTCACGTAAGGTGTCAACGTGGTTTTCGCCCATGACACCGAGGCTGCGCTCCGGTCCGCCGTCGCCCTCGTCAACACCGCAGTGGAGCCGGACACCCTCACCGGCGTCGAGGACCTCGACGCCTGGTACGACGGGCACGGCTACACCGGCCGCCGCGACGGCGACGCGGCCGAGCTGGCCGAGGTGCGGGCGCTGCGCCCCGCGCTGCGCGAACTGCTGGTCGCCGACCGCGACCGCGCCGCCGTCCTGGTCAACGACCTGCTCGCCGACGCGCGGGCCCTGCCGCGGCTCGTGCGCCACGGGGACCAGGACTGGCACCTGCACGCCGTCGCCGACGACGCCCCGCTGACGCGCCGCGTCGCGGTGGAGACGGCCATGGCGGTCGTCGACGTCGTGCGCACGGGGGAGAGCTCGCGCCTGTCCGTGTGCGCCGACGACGGCTGCGACGGGCTCGTGCTGGACCTCAGCCGCAACCGGTCCCGGCGCTTCTGCAGCACCGCGTGCGCCAACCGCAACGCCGTGGCCGCCTACCGCGCGCGCCGGCGCTCGCGGTAGGGCCCCGCCCGGGCGCAGCGACGTGCGCGCTCACGCGCCGTCGTGGACGGTGACGGCGTAGCCGTCGGGGTCGGCGAAGGTGAAGGTGCGCCCGAACGGCCCGTCGGCCGGGGCGCTGAGGATCGGCGTGCCGGTGGCGGTCAGGTCGTCGTGCAGCCCCTGGGCGTCGTCGGCGCGCAGCCACAGCGCGACGCCCAGGCCGGGGCGCGCGGCGGCGTCCAGGTCGACGCCGGGCAGCGGCTCGCGCACGGCGAAGGGGATCGGCGCGGTGTCGAAGACGACCGCGTGCGGCGGGCCGGAGGGTGCGCGGCGCAGGCCCAGGCGCTCCTCGTAGAAGGCGGCGGCGCGCTCCAGGTCGCGCACCTGCAGCGCCAGGAAGTCGGGTCCGGTCACGGTCACGTCGGGCTCCTCTGGTGTCAGGGACTTGACATGCGGAGTGTGCGCCGAACCGTCGAGGTGTGTCAAGCTCTTGACGTGAGTGGGGACGAGACCGTGGGGCCGCTGGGGGATTCGGTCGGCTACGCGCTCAAGCGGGCCGCCGCCGCGCTGCGCGGCGCGATGGAGGCGGCGCTGCGACCGCTGGAGCTGACCGTGCCGCAGTACGCGTGCCTGGAGCTGCTCGGGCAGCGCCCGGGGCTGTCCAACGCCGAACTGGCGCGCGGGGCGTTCGTCACCCGCCAGGCCACGAACGGCGTGCTGCGCGGCCTGGAGGAGCGAGGGCTGGTCACCCGCCCCGGCACCGCCCCGCACGGCCGGGCGCTGCCCGCGGAGCTGACCGCGGCCGGGCGCGAACTGCTGCGCTCGGCGAGCACCGCCGTGCGCGCGGTGGAGCGGCGGATGCTGGAACCCCTCGAGGTGGGCCGGCAGGAGCGGTTCCGCGAGGACCTCGCCGCCTGCACCGCAGCCCTCGGCGAGCGGCGTCTCGAAGGTCCGTGACGCGCGGCGCCCCGCCGCCCGGCACGGTGCCGGACGACGGGGCGCGTCGCGGAGTGGGGCCCGTCAGCCGCGGGGTCCGCCCCCGTGGCCGTGGCCGTGGCCGTGGCCGTGGCCGCGCCCGGAGTCGCCGCCGCGGTCCTGGTCGGCCACGAAGGACGCCACCCACGCCATCGGCGCGTTCCAGTTGATCGTGATCTCGTTGGTCGACCACGAGCCGATGTCGTCGACGTAGCAGAACTGCGCCACGCAGCCCTCGGGGAACAGGGCCGCGGTGATCGGGTCACCGCTGGTGGCGGTCGGCGAGTACGGCCCACCGGCCACCGTGCCCGCGGGCGGGTTCGGCAGTGCCGGGTCCAGCTGGTTCGCGTACATCCGCGAGTGCTGGTTCTGCGAGTACACGTCGCCGTAGCCGGTGATGTAGGAGTTGTTCAGCGCGTTGCGGCCCAGCAGGTAGTCCATGCTGCGGACCACCCCGTCGCGGTAGGCGTCCTTCCCCGTCAGGTCGAACGCGGTGCCCAGCACCTGCTGGTTGTTGAGGATGGCGCTGTTGGAGCCCCAGGCGTACTGCCCGTCCTCGGGGGCGTAGGCCTGCCCGAACGGCTGGCTCGCCTGGGCGGCGAGGAGGCGGTCGGCGGCCTCGGTCACCGAGCGCCGCACCTGCCGCAGTTCGGCCTTGTTCAGCCGGCTGGGCACGGTGGCCAGGTCCATGCGGGCCAGGGCGCCCACGTTGCCCCAGTCGAAGCCGCCGGCGGGGAAGACGTCGGCGGTGTGGACGGGCGAGCGCAGGACGTCCTTGCGGAACTGAGGTTCACCGGTGGTCAGGTACAGCTCCGCGGCGGCCCAGTAGAACTCGTCGGACACGTCGTCGTCGTCGTACGGCCCGCTGCCCGGGTTCGGGTCCAGCGCCGCGTCGGGTGCCGGGGCGTACAGCTTCGGGTTGGCCTGCGCCGCCGCGTAGGCGGTGCGGGCCGCGGCGAGCAGCTGCTCCGCGAACGCCGGGTCGTGCTTCGCGAACAGGCGCGCGCCCTGCGCGGCGGTCGCGGCCACGTTCAGCGTCGCGGCGGTCGAGGGCCGGTACAGCACGCGCGGCTGCGGGTCGGTGGCCGGGTCCTGCGGCAGTCCGGTCCAGTCGACGTCGGCGACCTTGTGGAACACCATCCCCTCGAGCGGGCGGCCGGGCTGGACCTGCATCTTCAGGAACCACTCCAGCTCCCAGCGCACCTCGTCCAGGACGTCCGGCACGCCGTTGCCGGACTCGGGGATGGACAGGGTGCCGTCGGCCAGCGCGCCGCGGTCCGCGGTGGGTGCGTGCAGGCTGCGCTCGTACTGCTGCAGGAGCTGCGCCACCGCGATGCCGCCGTTGACGACGTACTTGCCGTGGTCGCCGGCGTCGTACCAGCCCCCGGTGACGTCGGTGGTGTAGTCGCACGTCCAGGGCTCGTCACCCTGCTTCACGAGGATCTTCTGCGAGTCGTCGTCCAGGCTCTGGCACGGCACCGCGGTGTCGCCCTGGTTCGGGGCGACGCCCACGTGGCCGGCCTCGCGGCCGTAACCGGGGGCGAGCTCGTCGGAGATCGGGGTGCCGCTGCGGTTGGTGTAGAAGAACGTCATCGCGTCGTCGCGCAGGCGCTCGTAGGCGGCCTCGCCGATGTCGAACGGGTGGCTCGTCTCGCCGTCGGCGACCAGCACGTACTCCTCGCCGGCCTTCGCGTAGCGGCTGAAGTCGATCGTGTGGACGTTCAGGCCGGCGCTGGGGTCGACGCCGCGCGGGGTGGTCCTGCCCTTCGCGACGGTGGCGCCGGCGGAGTTCTTCAGCTCCCACGGCAGGGCGCCGGTGGCCTCGGTGACCACGGTGGCGCCCTTGGGGCCCTCGGGCAGGTACGCCTCCTGGTTGACCCGCACGCGCGGGCCGGTCTCGGGCACGTACGGCGGGCGCTCGGCGCCGCCCTCGAGCACCACGTCGTCCACGCACAGCGTGTACGCCACGGGGTTGACGATGTCCTGCTGGAAGGCCAGCTGGGCGTTCGGGTAGTCGCGGTCGGCGGTGAAGTAGTACTCGTACGTGCCGAACGCGCTCTCGAAGAGAGGTTTCACGGCGGGGAGGAACTGCTGGTAGTTGACGTCCGCCCCGCCCTGCACGACCACGCGCACCGGTCCCTCGGTGGCCGGGGTGCTGCGGGCGCGGAAGCTGAGTCGGTAGGTCTCGCCGGCCACGAGCGGGACGTCCTGCTGGATCGCCGCACCGTAGGCGCCGGTACCGGCGGGGACGGTGGTGCAGCCGGCGCCGTCCTGGACGGACTCGGCGGGGTAGATCGTCCAGCCGGTGGTGCCCTGGTCGAAGCCGCCGTTGGTGATCTGGTCGGCGGCGTGGGCCGCCGAGGGCGTGAGCAGGAGACCTGCGGGGACGAGCAGTGCGGTGGCCGCGGTCAGCGCGCGGGCGCGGCGCTTCCGCCGGGGGTGCATCGGCACGGGGTTCCTCCTCGTTGAGAGCGCTCTCACAGCGCGCGGACAGCGTCACCCACTGCTTCCCGTCTGTCAATGCGACCCCGCCCCCTCCCGCGGTGATCCCGCCCCCTCCCGCGGTGATCTTGCACTGTTGAGCGCTCAACCGCGCAAGATCACCGCGGGAGGGGGTGGCGGTCGTCGTGCCGAGGACTAGTCGACATCTCGACTAGTTCGTGCCACGATCAGCGGGTGGACGTGGACGGCGGGAACCCCGACTGGCAGCGCGGCGTGCTGAGCACCTGCGCGCTGGCCGTGCTGGCGCGCGGCAGCGCCCACGGGTACGCCGTGGCCCAGCAGCTGCAGGCCGCCGGCGTCGGCCCCGTCAAGGGCGGGGCGCTGTACCCGGTGCTGAACCGCCTGGAGCAGGACGGGGCCCTGACCTCCGCGTGGCAGGAGGGTTCCGGCGGCCCCGGCCGCAAGGTCTTCACCCTCACCGAGGCCGGGCGCGCCCGCCTGGAGGCGCTGCGCCGCGGCTGGCAGCCCTTCGCCGCGGCCGTCGCGGACCTGCTGGACCCGCACGACACCTCCCCGCCGGCCACCGCGGCCGCGGGACGAGCAGGAGGGAGCACCTCGTGAACGCACCGGTGCAGCAGCGCTGGCCCCGCCCCGCGGACGAGCGGTGGGGCGACCGCCTGCGGTTGCGGCTCGCCGTGGAGCACGGCGTGCCCGCCCCCGTGGCCGAAGAGGCCGTGGCGGAGGCCCGGCTGGCCTGCTGGGAGTCCGGCCGCCCCGCCGAGGAGCTGTTCGGCGCCGCGGACGAGCACGCCGCCGAGGTCGCCCGCGAGCGCGTGCCCGTCGAGCGGCGCGCCGCCGTCGACCTCGACGGCACCTCCCCGCGGGACCGCTGGGCGACCCTGCTGCTGGGTGCCGGCTCGGGCGGGCTCGTCGGCGGCGTCTCGCTGCTGGTGGCGCAGGGCTGGACGACGGCCGTCACCCCCGCGGGGCTCGCCGTGCTCGCCGCCACCGCCGTCGGGCTGGCGGGCGCGGCGTGGGGCGTGCTGGAGCGCCGCGCCGGACGGCTGGGTCGCGGCTGGGCGTGGATCGCGGCGGGCGCCGCCGGGCTCGTCGCCTGCGTCGCCGCCGCCGACGCGCTGCGGGACCGCCCGGCGCTGGGGGAGCTGCCCGTGCCGCTGGTGCTGCTCGTCTCCCTCGCGCTGGTCGTGGCGGGGGCGAAGCTGCCGCAGCGCCCCGCGACCCTCGACGCAGGCGCCGCCGGTGACCCGGACGAGTGGTTCGCGCGCCTGGCCGGCCTCCTGCGCGGGCGCTACCACCTGAGCCGAGCCGACGCGCGAGCCCGCGTCGAGGAGGCCCGCGGCTACTGGCGCGACAGCGGCAGCGCCCACCCGGGCGACGAGTTCGGCACGCCCGAGGTCCACGCCCTGCACCTGGTGGAGGACTCGCCCGAACCCCGCCGCCGGCGAGTGCGCCTGCAGGCGTGGTCCTGCACCGCCCTGGCCGCGCTCTGCGCCGCCACGGCCGTCCGCACCGCGCTGGAGGAGGGGTTCGGCGGTGAACTGCTGTGGCGGGCGGCCGTGGTGGCGGTCGTCACCTGCCTGGCGGTGGGGGCGTGGCGCCGCTCAGCGCCCCAGCGAGACCAGGACCTTGCCTGAGAACTCCGAGTCCGCCGCCACCGCGAACGCCTCCGCGGCCCGTTCCAGCGGGAACTCGTGGGTGACGACCCGCTCCAGCGCCGGGTTCGCGGCCAGCACCCGCACCGCCTCGTCGATCTCGCCCGCGAAGCGGAACGTGCCGCGCAGCTGCAGCTCCTTGGACACCAGCGGTGCCAGGTTCACCGGGCGCGGCTCGTTCGGCACCATGCCGACCTGCACGACGACCGCCGCGCGCCGCGCCGCCAGCAGCGCCGCGCTCACCGCCACGGGAACACCGGAGCACTCCAGCACCACGTCGAAACCCTCGCGCTCCACCTCCTGCTCGCCGATGCGGACGGTGCCGTGCACACCCAGGGCGCGGGCCCGCTCGAGCGGGCCGGGCAGCACGTCCGTGGCGACGACCTCGCCGGCGCCGCGCTCCAGCGCGGCGGCCGCCACCAGCAGCCCGATCGGCCCGGAACCGGACACCAGCACCCGCCGGCCCGCCACGTCCCCGGCGATCGTCACCGCGTGCAGCGCCACCGCCAGCGGCTCCGCCAGCGCCGCGGCGCGCAGCGACAACCCCTGCGGCAGCACGCGGACCATCTCGCGGTCCACCACCAGGAACTCGCTCATCCCGCCCTGGGTGTGCGGCCACGTCGAGGCGCTGCCCAGGTAGGAACCGCCCGGGCGCAGGTGCGGCAGGTCCGCCAGGCCGTCCGCGGGCGGGCCGAACACGGCCGGGTGCACCGTGACGGGGGTGCCCGGCGCCAGTTCCCCGGACGGGTCGGCGTCGACGGTGCCGGAGACCTCGTGCCCCGGCACGAGGGGTTCGCGCACCACGTACTCGCCGTTCGCGCCGTGCGCGAAGTAGTGCAGGTCCGAGCCGCAGATGCCCGCGTACGCCATCCGCAGCCGCACCCGCCCCGGCGACGGCTCGGGAGCCGGGAGCTCCTCCTCGCGCAGGTCGCCCGCCCCGTGGATCCGGATCGTCCTCACCTCGACCGCCTCCCTCTCACAGCACCGACGTCATGCCGCCGTCGACGACGACGTTCTGCCCGGACACGTAGCTGGAGGCGTCCGAGCACAGGTACAGCAGCGTCCCCAGCAGTTCCTCCACCCGGCCCCAGCGGCCCGCGGGGGTGCGCTGCTCCACCCACGCGTTGAACTGCTCGTCGGCGACGAGCGCGGCGTTCATCTCGGTGGCGAAGTACCCCGGGGAGATGGCGTTCACCTGGATTCCGTGCTGGGCGAGGTCCGCGGCCATGCCCTTGGTGAGCGAGGCGACCGCGCCCTTGGTGGCGGTGTAGGGGGCGATGGTGCGCCGTGCCAGCACCGACTGCACCGAGGCGATGTTGACGACCTTGCCGGAACCGCGCGCCACCATGTGCGGCACCACCGCGCGCGAGACGTGGAACACGCTGGAGAGGTTCGCGGCCACCAGGTCGTCCCAGTCGGCCGCGGCGAACTCCTGGAACGGCGCGCGCCGCTGGATGCCGGCGTTGTTCACCAGGACGTCCGGGGCGCCGTGCTCGGCGACCAGCGCCTCCACCGCCGCGGCCACGGCCCGCGCGTCGGTGACGTCGAAGCTCACCACCGCCGGGGCCGTGCCGGTGTCCGCCGCGATCTCCTCGCGGGCCGCCTGCAGTTGCGCGGCGTCGCGCCCGTGCAGGACGACGCGGGCGCCGGCCCGTGCCAGACCGCCCGCCATGGCGCGGCCCAGACCGCGCGAGGACCCGGTGACCAGCGCCAGCCGGCCGGTGACGTCGAACAGGGAGCTCACCCGGTGAACACTGGCACACCGGCCGTCGCGGGCGCCCGGGGCCCGGCCGCGCGTCGCCTACCGTGTCCGGGTGACCGCCACCGCCCCGCCCTCGCCACCGTCCTCGTCCAGCAGGCGCCGGCTGCCAGCCGACGTCGTGCGCGGCGCCCTCATCGGCAGCGCCGAGGTCGTCCCCGGCGTCAGCGGCGGCACCCTCGCCCTGGTCACCGGGGTGTACGAGACGCTCATCGGCGGCGCCGGGCACGTCGTCACCGCCGCCCGGTACGCCGTGACCGGCCCCCGCGCGCAGGCGCGCGCGGAGCTGGCCCGGGTCCGCTGGTCGGTGGTGCTGCCCGTCCTGGTGGGCATGGCCGCGGCGGTCGTCGTCGGCTCGTCGGTGCTCGAGCCCGTCGTCACCGAGCACCCCGTGGGCTCGCGCGCGGTGTTCCTCGGCCTGGTGCTCGCCTCGCTCGCCGTGCCGGCGCGCATGGTGGGGCGCTGGTCGGCGCCCCTGGTGCTCGTGGCGGTGGTCGCGGCCGTCGCGGCCTTCCTGCTCACCGGCCTGCCGGCGGCCTCCGCGCAGGAGCCGTCCCTGCTGGTCGTGGTCGTCGCGGCGGCCGTCGCGATCTGCGCGCTCGTGCTCCCGGGCGTCTCCGGCTCGTTCCTGCTGCTGACGGTGGGGCTGTACCAGCCGACGCTGCGCGCGGTGGCGGACCGCGACCTCGCCTACGTCGGCGCCTTCGCCCTGGGTGCGGTGATCGGCCTGGCCTCCTTCGTGCGCGTGCTGCAGCACCTGCTGGAGAACCACCGCGCCGTCACCCTGGCCGTGATGACCGGGCTCATGGCCGGTTCGCTGCGGGCGCTGTGGCCGTGGCAGGGCGAGGACCGCGAGCTGGCCGGCCCCTCCGGCGACGTGCTGCCCGTGGTGCTGCTCGTCCTGGCCGGCGCCGCGCTGGTCGTGGTGCTGCTGCTCGTCGAGGAGCGCCTGCAGCGCCGCGCCGCGGGCGCGGCGAGCACGCCCGTCCGCTGACACCCGGCCCCCCGGCCCCCTGACCCCCTGGCGGAACCCGCCGGGGGGTCAGGGGGCCTCCTCGTGCCGCACCCACCCGAAGGTGCGCCGCACCGCTTCCTGCCAGTCCGCCCAGCCGCGCTCGCGCTGCTGCGGCGCCATCGCCGGCGACCACTGCCCGGCGCGGTGCCAGCGGCGGCGCAGCGCCCCGGTGTCCGGCCAGAAACCCACCGCCAGGCCCGCCGCGTACGCCGCGCCCAGCGAGACCGTCTCGGACACCATGGGCCGCACCACTGGAACGTCCAGGACGTCCGCGATCGTCTGCATCAGCAGGTTGTTCGACGTCATGCCGCCGTCCACCCGCAGCGAGGCCAGGCGCAGCCCGGAGTCGGCCTCCACGGCCTCCACGACCTCGCGGGTCTGCCAGGCGGTGGCCTCCAGCACCGCGCGCGCCACGTGCCCCTTGGTGACGAACGAGGTCAGGCCGATGAGCAGCCCGCGCGCCTCCGCCCGCCAGTGCGGGGCGAACAGCCCGCTGAAGGCGGGCACGAAGTAGCAGCCGCCGTTGTCGTCGACGGTGCGGGCCAGCGACTCCACCTCCGGGGCGGTGGAGATCAGGCCCAGGTTGTCGCGCAGCCACTGCACCAGGGCACCGGTCACGGCGATGGAGCCCTCCAGCGCGTACACCGGGGGCTCGTCGCCGATGCGGTGCGCCACCGTCGTCAGCAGCCCGTGCGAGGAGCGCGGCACCTCGGTGCCGGTGCTCATCAGCAGGAACCCGCCGGTGCCGTACGTGCACTTGGCCTCGCCGGGGGAGAAGCACGTCTGCCCGAACAGCGCCGCCTGCTGGTCGCCCAGGGCGGCGGCGATGCGCGCGCCGGGCACCACGGTGCGGGCGGTGCCGTACACCTGCGAGCTGGGCACGATCCGCGGCAGCGCCGCCCGGGGGACGCCGAACTCCGCCAGCAGCTCGGGCGACCAGTCCAGCGTGCGCAGGTCCATGAGCATGGTGCGGCTGGCGTTGGTGACGTCGGTGACGTGCTCGCCGCCGTCGGGCCCGCCGGTGAGCTTCCACACCAGCCACGACTCCACCGTGCCGAACAGCACGTCGCCGCGCTCGGCGCGCCGGCGCAGCGACTCGTCGTGGCGCAGCAGCCACGTCATCCGCGGGCCGGCGAAGTAGGTGGCCAGCGGCAGCCCGCACACCCCGGCGAAGCGGTCCACGCCGCCGTCGGCGGCCATCTCCTCCACGATCGCGGCGGTGCGGGTGTCCTGCCACACCACGGCCGGGCCGACGGGGTCGCCGGTGCGCCTGTCCCAGGCCACGACGGTCTCGCGCTGGTTGGCGATGCCCACGGCGACGACGTCGGCGGGCGTGGCGTCCACCTGCGCCATCGCCCGCGGCACCAGCCGGGTCACGTCCCGCCAGATCTGCGCGGCGTCGTGCTCCACCCACCCCGGGCGCGGGTAGTGGGGGCGGTGCTCGCGCTGGGCGACGGCCACCAGGCGGCCGGCGTGGTCGAACAGGATGCAGCGCGTGGAGGTGGTGCCCTGGTCGATCGCGACGACGTACCCGCGGTGCTCGGGGCGCTGGTCCGCACCGCCCAGCGCCGTGGCCGCCCGCGTCGTCACGCGCGCCATCCTGCCCGACGCCCGGGACCGGCCCCCGGGCTAGTGCGCCCCGGCCCCGCGCCGGCGCAGGACGAGACCCACCACGAGCGCGACCACCGCGCCGACGACGAGCCCGAGCACGGCGCTGGCCAGCGTGTTGACCAGCCAGCCCACGACGCCGCCGAGGGCCCCGGCGGCCTCGTGGGCCGCCTCCTCCACGTGGTGCACGACCTCGTACGGGGCGTGCAGGCCCAGCTCGTCGGCGCCCACCAGCAGGATGTGGCCGCCGACCCACAGCATCGCGGCCGTCCCCACCACGGTCAGCACGGTGAGCAGGCGCGGCATCGCCTTGACCAGCCCGCGGCCCAGGGCGGCCACGCCCGCGCGGGGCAGCTGGGCCAGGCGCAGCCCGATGTCGTCCATCTTCACGATCAGCCCGACGACCCCGTACACCAGGACGGTGATGGCCACCGCGACGACCGCGAGGACCACCGCCCGGGTCACGAACGGCTCGTCGGCCACCTCGTTCAGCGAGATGACCATGATCTCCGCCGACAGGATGAAGTCGGTGCGCACGGCCCCGGAGACGATGGTGTCCTCGTCCGGCAGCTCACCGTCCCCGGCGCCGTCGTGGGCGTGCCCCTGACCGCGCAGCTTGTGCCAGATCTTCTCCGCGCCCTCGAAGCAGAGGTACGCACCGCCGAGCATGAGGATCGGGGTGAGCAGGAACGGCAGGAACTGGCTCAGCAGCAGCACCGCCGGCAGCAGGATCAGCAGCTTGTTGCGCAGCGAGCCCAGCGCGATGCGCCGGACGATCGGCAGCTCGCGCGCGGCCGCCAGGCCGCGCACGTACTGCGGGGTGACGGCGGTGTCGTCGACGACGACGCCGGCGGCCTTCGCGCTGGCCCGTGCGGCGGCGGCGCCGATGTCGTCGACGGAGGCGGCGGCCGCGCGCGCCAGCACCGCCACGTCGTCCAGCAGAGCCACGAGCCCACCGCTCACGGGAGGTCCTTCCGTCCTGTCGTCACCGGGGGTCCCCCGGCCGTCAGCAGTGAACTACACCCGGGTGCGATCCGCAGGGCAGCTCTAGTCGACCCGGGCGCCCAGCTCGCGGGAGATGGACCGCGCGGCCTGCCGCACCGCCGGCACCACGCCCGCACGAGGCCGCCCGCGGGTGTCGACCAGTCGCTCGGCGGCACCGTCCACGCCGATGGCCCCCACCACCAGCCCGCCGCGGTCGCGCACCGGGGCGGCCACCCCCGCCACCCCGGTGGTCAGCTCCTCCACCTCCAGGGCCCAGCCCTGCTCGCGCACCGCGGTCAGCGCCCGCCGCAGCGCTGCCGCGTCGGTGACGGTGCGCGCGGTCATCGCCGGCAGCCGCCCGCGCAGGCGCACCGGCGCCGACGCCAGCAGCACCTTGCCCAGCGCGCAGGCGTGCGCGGGCAGGCTGGCCCCGGTGGTCAGCTCCTGGGCGCTGTCGTCGGGGCGGAAGACGTGGTGCACCACCAGCGCGCGCCCCTCGTGCAGCACCGCCAGGCGCACCGACTCGCCCGTGCGCGCCGCCAGGGAGTCCGCCCAGTTCACCGCGTGCGCGCGCAGGTCGTCGGCGCCGGTGCGCGGGCGGCCCAGGTCCGCCAGGGCCGGTGCGGCGCGGTAGTCGCCGTCCTCGTCCTGCACGACGAACCCCACGTCCACGAGGGTGCGCAGGATGCCGTGCGCGGTGGTCTTCGCCAGGCCCAGGGCGTTGCCGACCTCGACCACGCCCAGCCCCCGCCCGGCGCCCGACAGCAGCCGCAGCACCGCCGCGGCCCGCTCGACGGACTGGATCGGCCCCGGCACGCCCGGCCCCGCCCCGCTCGCCGGCCGCCCGCGCTCAGCTGGTTCGGGCCGCCGGGACCGCCGGCTCCTCGGCGGTTGCGTCGGCGTCCACGACCATCCGGACGCGCCCCGAGCGCACGTCGTACACGCCGCCGGCCACGGGCATCCGCGGCGGCAGGAACGGCCAGGAGCGGATGCGCTGCACGTCGTGCACGAGGGTGGCCTCCTGGTCGGCGATCGTGCGGAAGTCGATGCTGCGCGTGTCCACGCCCTGCGCCAGGACCTTCGCGTGCACGTCGGCGTCGGTGCTCTTCGTCATGCCGCAGTCGGTGTGCGCCAGCACCAGCACGCGCTCGACGCCCAGCAGGTACGTCGCCAGCACCAGGGTGCGCAGCACGTCGTCGGTGACGCGGGCGCCCGCGTTGCGCAGGATCTTCGCGTCGCCGGGCACCAGGCCCAGCATCTCCAGCGGGGAGATGCGCGAGTCCATGCACGTCAGGACCGCCAGGCCGGAGCCGGCCACGCCGGGGCGGCCGGGGTCCACGAAGGTCTGCGCGTACACGGCGTTGGCGCTGAGCACGTCGCCGAAGGGGTCACCGGGCAGGGGAGCGGGAGTCTGCGTCACGGGCACATTCTCACCACCGCGGGCGGCGCCGCAGCACCGGGCGGCGTACCGTCCCGCACGTGTCCATCCTCGTCGTCCGTCACGGGCAGACCGCCTGGAGCCAGTCCGGCCAGCACACCGGTGCCACCGACGTGCCGCTGACCGCCGAGGGGGAGGCCCAGGCCCGGGCCCTGGCGCCGGTCCTCGCCGCGCGCCGCACCTGCCTGGTCCTGAGCAGCCCCCGCTCCCGCGCCCGCCGCACCGCCGAGCTCGCCGGCCTGGCGGACGCCGCGCCCCTGCGGCTCGACGACGACCTCGTCGAGTGGGACTACGGCGGCTACGAGGGCCGCACCACCGCGCAGATCTCCGAGGACCTGGGCCGTCCCTGGTCGGTGTGGCACGACGGCGTGGTGCCCGGCGAGACCCCGGGCGAGACGGTCCACCAGGTGGCCGCGCGCGCCCGCGCCGTGCTGGACCGCGCCGCCGCCGCGGTGCGCGAGGCGGGTGGTGACGGCGGCGCCGACGTCGTGCTCGTCGCGCACGGCCACCTCCTGCGGGTCCTGGCGGCCTGCTGGCTGGGCCTGTCGCCGACCGCCGGTGCGCTGTTCTCCCTGGACGCCGGCACGTGGAGCGAGCTCGGCCACGAGCACGGCCGGCCGGTGCTGACCCGCTGGAACGTGCCCGCCGGGGGCTGAGCGCGCACTCACCCGACCGGCCCGTTCAGGCCGGGTGCCCGTCGTGCCGATGGAACCGCGTGGACACTGCCTGGGTCGCGTGGACGACCGTCGTCCTGGTGACCGCGGCCGCCGCGATCGCCCTGGCCGTCGTGGTGCGCCGCCGCGACCGCAGCAGCGCCCGGGCGGCGCGCACCGACGCCCTGACGGGCCTGGGCAACCGCGACGCCCTCGCCGAGCGCGTCGGTCGGCTGCTGGCCGGTGGCGGCGAACCGGGCCTGCTGCTGCTGGACCTGGACGGCTTCCGCGAGATCAACGACACCCTCGGGCACAGCGCCGGCGACGCCCTGCTGCGCCAGGTCGCCGGCGTCCTGGACCGCACCGTCGCCGGGACCGGGCAGGTCACCCGCCTGGGCGGGGACGAGTTCGCCGTCCTGGTGCCCGGCCCCGTGCGCGGGGAGGACCTGGAGGTGCTCGCCAAGCGGGTGCTGGCCGGCCTGTCCATGGGCCAGTTCACCTCCGGGCCGGTCCCGCTGGACGTGCAGGGCAGCATCGGCATCGCGCTGGCCGGTCCCGACGGCTCCTCCGGCGAGGAGCTCCTGCAGCACGCGGACGTCGCCATGTACGCGGCCAAGCACGCCCGCGCGGGCGTGCTGCG
The DNA here is from genome assembly GCF_050871525.1 of Kineococcus auxinigenes. Lineage (NCBI taxonomy): Bacteria > Bacillati > Actinomycetota > Actinomycetes > Kineosporiales > Kineosporiaceae > Kineococcus > Kineococcus auxinigenes. The sequence goes on from NZ_JBKBCT010000025.1 coordinate 36,871, forward strand.
CTACGACCCCGCCCACGACCCGCACTCCACGAACGCGCTGGAGGTGCTGGGGCAGCTGCGCCGGGCCATGGAGGAGGACGAGCTCGTCGTCCACTACCAGCCGAAGGTCTCCGGCGGCGGTGGCGGGCAGCTGCTGGGGTTCGAGGCGCTGGTGCGCTGGCAGCACCCCACCCGCGGGCTGCTGCCGCCGGCGGCGTTCCTGCCGCTGGTGGAGCGCACCCGCCTCATCCACCCCCTGACCCGCTGGGTGCTGCTGACCGCGGTGCGCCAGGCGGCGACGTGGCGCGCGCAGGGCCTGGACACGACGATCTCGGTGAACATCAGCGCCGCGACCCTCGACGAGGGCCTGCTGGGCATGGTGGAGGAGGCCCTGGCGCTGACCCGCTGGCCGGCGCCGCAGCTGGTCCTGGAGATCACCGAGACGGCCATCGTGATCGACCCCGACGGCGCCCGCCGCGCCGTGCAGCGCCTGCGCGATCGCGGCGTGCGGGTGTCCGTGGACGACTTCGGCGCCGGTGCCACGAGCCTGGTGCACCTGCGCGGCCTGGCGGTGCACGAGCTGAAGGTGGACCGCCAGTTCGTCACCGAGCTGATGGCGCACCCGGAGGACGAGGTCATCGTCTCCTCGGTCATCGCGCTGGCGCACCGGCTCGGCCTCGTCGTCGTCGCCGAGGGCGTGGAGGACCCCGTGACCGCCGAGCGCCTGCGCGCCATGGGCTGCGACGAGCTGCAGGGGTACCTGTTCGCCCGGCCGCTGCCGGCGGCGGAGGCGCTGCGCTGGGCGCGCGAGGAGTTCGGTGCGCGCACCGGCCGGGAGGCGGCCGGCACCGTGGAGCACCCCGCCGGCGAACCGGCCTGACCCCGCCCCGGGGAGCCCGCGCAGCCCTCCTGCCGCCATCCTGGGGGCCGGCCGCGAGGGGAGGGGCGCGTGGTGATCGACGGCGACGAGGTCTGGCGGCGCCTGGAGGACGGCGCTGCGGCGCGCAGCGCCCGCGTGCGGGGGCGCAACCCCGCCCTGGTCGTCGTGCGTGCCGCCCACCGCGCCCTGGAGGTGCGGGTGCCGGGGCTGGCGGCCGAGATCGCCTACTACCTGCTGGTGTCCCTGCTGCCGCTGGTGACGATGCTCGGCGCCGGGCTGGGGCTGCTGCGCGACGTCCTGGGTGCGCGGGTCGTGGAGCAGATGGAGGCGCGCGTCACCGGTGCCGTGGAGGCCACGCTGAGCCCCGAGCTGGCCGGTGACGTGGCGGTCCCCTTCGTCCGGCAGCTGCTGCGCGAGGAGCAGGTGGGCGTCGCGCTGACGAGCGTGGCGGTCGCGCTGTGGCTGGGCAGCAGGGTCTTCCGCGCGGCGGTGCGCACCCTCGGCGACGCCTACCGGGTGCGGGAACGCCGGGGCTTCCTGCAGCTGTGGGCGCTGTCCCTGGTGTTCACGCTCGTGGCGGTCGTCGTCACGACCGCGTTCCTCGCGCTGGCCGTCGTGGGCCCGCTGCTGGGCGGCGGGCAGCAGGTCGCCGACGCCGTGGGCGCGGGCGAGGCGTTCCGGCGCTCCTGGGCGCTGGCGCGCTGGCCGGTCCTGGCCGTCGTCGTCGCCGCGTTCCTGGCGTGGCTGTACCAGGTGGGGCAGAACGCGGACACCCGCTGGCGCGACGCGCTGCCGGGCGCCGTCCTGGCCACCGCCGGGCTGGTGGCGCTCGCCCTGGGGTTCCGGGCCTACGTCGCGGTGGCCGGGCCGGGCGCACCCGACGTGGACGGCGGGGACGCGGCGGTGCGGGCCGTCGGGCAGTTCCTCGGCACCGCCCTGGCGGCCGCGCTGCTGGGCTGGCTGGCCGGCGTCGTCGTCCTGCTCGGCGGAGTGTTCAACGCCGAGTGGCACGCCGCGCGCCGTTCCTGAACGCACCGCGCGGGGTTCCGCCGGCCGCTCCCGCGCGCCACGATGGCCGCACGGGCGCGGCGCCGGGCCGCCCGGGAGGGAGGTTCCCGTGCAGCGGTCGGGCGAGGGCACGGCCCGGGCGGCGGAAGGGGGCCCGGACGTCGAGGACGTGCGGTGCGTCGTCGCCGGGGGCGGCCCGGCGGGCGTGGTCCTCGGCCTGCTCCTGGCGCGCGCCGGCGTGCCGGTGCTGGTCCTGGAGAAGCACGAGGACTTCCTGCGCGACTTCCGCGGCGACACCGTGCACCCCTCGACGCTGCGGCTGCTCGACGAGATCGGGCTGGCGGAGGAGTTCCTGGACCTGCCGCACGCGCGGGTGCGGCGCGCGACGGCCACCACCGACGACGGCACGTTCGCCGTGGCGGACTTCTCCCGCCTGCCCGGGAGGTTCCCGTTCCTGGCGCTGGTGCCGCAGTGGGACTTCCTGGACCTGCTCGCCTCCCGCGCGCGCCGGTACCCCGGTTTCGAGCTGCGCACGGGCGCGCAGGTCGTGGGGCTGCTGCGCGAGGGGGAGCGGGTGGCCGGCGTGCGGTACCGGTCGGGCGCCGACGGGGCCGAGCGCGAGGTGCGGGCGGCGCTGACGGTGGCGGCGGACGGGCGCGGGTCGGTGCTGCGCGAGGCAGCCGGGCTGCCGCTGCGGTCGTTCGGGGTGGGGGTGGACGTGCTGTGGTTCCGGTTGCCGGACCCGCCGGGGGGAGCAGGGCCCTCGACCGGCGTGCGGCTGTCGGCCGGCAGGTTCCTCGTGGTGCTGGACCGCGGTGACTACCTGCAGTGCGCGTTCGTCGTGCCCTCCGGCGGGCTGGACGGGCTGCGCGAGCGGGGGGTCGGGGAGTTCCGCGCCGACCTGGCCCGGCTGGTGCCGCGGCTGGCGCCGGTGGTGGGGGAGCTGGCGGGTTTCGGCGACGTCCACGTGCTGCGGGTGCGCATCGACCGGTTGCGCCGCTGGTACCGCGACGGACTGCTGGTGATCGGCGACGCCGCGCACGCGATGTCACCGGTCGGCGGGGTGGGGGTCAACCTCGCCGTGCAGGACGCGGTGGCCGCGGCCCGCCTGCTGGCGCCGCCGCTGCGGCGCGGGGCGCCCGCGTCCCGGGACCTGGCGCGGGTGCAGCGGCGGCGGTGGCTGCCGGTCGCGCTGACGCAGCTGGCCCAGCGGGTGGCGCACCGGCGGGTGCTGGAGGCGTCGCTGGCCGGGGAGCGCCCGGTGCGCGCGCCGCTGGCGCTGCGGCTGCTGCAGCGGGTGCCGGCGCTGCAGGTGCTGCCGGCCGCGGCGATCGGGCTGGGGGTGCTGCCCGAGCACCCGCCCGCGGAAGAGGTAGCACTCGATACGTCAGCGATGTATCGTTGACGTATCGAGTGCGGTGCTGTGCCGCACCTGCGACGGAGGTGTCCCCGTGAAGCCCTTCTCCTTCCCCTTCCCCGACGGTCCGCACCGCGGCGAGCACCGGGGTCACCACCCCGGCCGCGGTCGCGGCCCCTTCGGGCCCGGTCCCGACGGCCGCGCCGCGTTCGGCGGTTTCGGCCCGGGCGGCCCGGGCGGGCCGGGCGGCCCCGGCTGGCCCTTCGGCGGTCACGGCCCCCGCGGGCGCGGCGGGCCCCGCCGCCCCAAGGGCGACGTGCGCGCCGCCGTCCTCGTGCTGCTGGCCGAGGGGCCCAGCAACGGCTACCGCATCATCGGCGAGGTCGAGCGCCGCAGCGACGGCGCCTGGAAGCCCAGCCCCGGCTCGGTGTACCCGACCCTGCAGCAGTTGCAGGACGAGGGGCTGATCACCGCAGACCCCGCCGACCCCAAGCAGTTCACCCTCACCGAGGCCGGCCGGACCCTCGTGCGCGAGGAGCTGGCCGACGCCCCGCCGCCGTGGGAGAGCGTCGCGGAGCGGCCCTCGCGCGGGGAGTTCCACGACCTCGGCCGGCAGGTGCAGCAGGTCGCCGGGCTGCTGCAGCAGGTGGCGTTCACCGGCCGTCCCGGTGACCTGCGCCGCGCCGGCGACGCGCTGGAGCGCTGCCGCCAGGAGCTGCTGGCGCTGCTGGCCCAGGACCCGCGCCAGGGGCGCGAGGCTCAGGAGGACGCCGGCTGACCCGCCGTCAGCAACCCCACCGACGGGGTCAGCGCGTGCACCAGCGGGCGGTCTCCCGCGCCGTGCAGGGCCGCCGGCCCGCAGCGGCGCAGCAGGTCCGCGCGCAGCGCCAGGTTCAGCCGCACCGGGTGCGGGCCGAGCGCCCCCCGCACCGGCCCGGTGCTCGCCTCCGCACCCGCGGCGTGGTGGTGCACGTGCTCGGTGATCCACCGGCTGCCCACGGCCACCGCCGGCGCCGTCGTCAGCAGCACCGTCGCGGCCGGGCGTTCCAGCCGCCGGGCCACCGCCACGGCGGCGGCGGCGAGCAACCGCTCCGGGTCGCCGGCGTGCGCGGCGAGGACGGGCTCGGGTTCGAGCACCACCCCGTCCACCAGCGCCACCAGCGGGCGCCAGGACTCCACCAGCTCCACCAGCGCCCGCCCCGCCCCGGCCGCCCACGCCGGGACCAGGGCGGTGGGCACACCCGCCGCCGACGCCTCGTCGGCGGCGGCCACGAGCTGCTCCAGGCAGGCGTCCAGCAGGGGCGGGTCGCAGGCGAGCACGGGCAGCACCACGACCGCGCGTTCGATGCGCACGAGCCTCCCGTCCCCGGCGGTGGGGCCCGGCCGGCGCCACGTGCCCTGCTCCCCGGTCCCTCCTCGCGTGTCTACGGCGTGCCGGCGCGGGGGGCAAGCCGGGGCGTGGCGCGAGCCCGGGGCGGGTGCCCGGCCCGGGGCCCGTCGCGCTCTTGCCGCTGCCGCTGCGTCAACCCCTAGCGTCGGAGCGGGAGTTCGGGAGGACGCCGTGGAGTGGACGATCCACCAGGTCGCGAGGGCGACGGGCACGACCAGCAGGACGCTGCGGCACTACGACCGCATCGGCCTGCTCGCGCCCAGCCGCGTCGGGCCCGGCGGGTACCGCCACTACGACGACGCGGCCCTGCGCCGGTACCAGCGGATCCTGCTGCTGCGGGAGCTGGGGCTCGGCCTGGCCGCGATCGCCGGGGTGCTCGATGAGCGCACCGACGAGGTGGACGCGCTGCGCGCCCACGCCGACTCCCTGGAGGAGGAGTCCGCCCGCCTGGCCCGGGCGGTGCGCGAGACGGTGCGCAGGACCGAGCAGGGGGAGGAGCTGGACGTGACGACGAGCTTCGAGGGCTTCGACGCGAGCCGCTACGAGGACGAGGTGGTGCAGCGCTGGGGGCGCGACGCGCACGAGCGCGCGCAGCGGACCTGGCGGGAGCTGGGGGAGGCGGGCCGGGCCGCGCACGGCGCCGAGGCCGACGCGATCGGGCGGGGGTTCGCCGCGGCGGCCGCGCGCGCCGCCGCGCCGGGCGGGGAGGCGGTGCAGGACCTCGCGCGCCGCCACCACGCGTGGGTGTCGGCGTTCTGGGTGCCCGGGGCCGAGGCGTACCGGCAGCTGACGGCGACGTACGTCGACGACGAGCGGTTCCGCGCGACGTACGAGGCGTACGGGCCGGGGACCGCGGTGCTGCTGCGCGACGCGGCGGAGGTGCTCGCGCGGCGCGAGCTCGCCTGAGCGCACCGCCCGGGTGGCCGCCGGCCCGGCCGGTGCCACCCGGGCGACACCCGCCCGTCACGAACCCGTCCCCCCGCGTCGCCCTGCGCGTGGCCGCCGTGTCGGGGGGCGGGTGCAGGGTGGTGGCATGAGCGAGACGCCCACCGCGCAGGTCCCCGGGACCGCCACCGGGATCGTCGCAGGGACCGCGGCAGCGGCCGACCTGACCGGCCGCGCCGGCTACGACCCGGCCTTCCTGGTGCCCGGTCCCCTCGTGCCGGTGCCGCTGCCCGTGGACGGCACCGAGGTCGTCGTGCTGCCGTACACGCACTTCTCGGTGGTGCTGCGCCCGGACCGGCGCCTGGCGGCGGCCACCGTGGTCGCCGTCGACGGGGCGGCGCTGCGCGACGTGGACCGCGACGGGCAGGGCTGGTTCCTCGACCCCCGCGTCGGCCCCGATGCGCAGGCCGGCGCGGAGCTCTACTCCCGCAACGACTTCGACCGCGGCCACCTCGTGCGCCGGCGCGATCCCGTGTGGGGCGGGCCGGACGAGGCGCGGCGGGCGAACTCCGACACCTTCAGCTACGCCAACGCCGCTCCGCAGGCGTCCGGGTTCAACCAGTCGCTGGAGCTGTGGCTGGGGCTGGAGGACCACGTCCTGGCCCACGCCCGCGAGCACGACGCCCGCCTCGTGGTCGTCACCGGCCCCGTGTTCGCCGCCGACGACCCGCGGTACCGGGGGGTGCAGGTGCCGCGGCGCTTCTTCAAGGTCGCCGGCTACCTGCTGGACGACGGCCCCGGCGGCCCGGCCCTGGCCTCGGCGGGTTTCGTCCTGGACCAGACGCCCCTGGTGGAGGAGGTGCTGCGCTCGGAGGCGCGCGCGCAGGACGTCCCGGAGCTGGGCGCGTTCCGCACCTTCCAGGTGCCCGTGGCCGACGTCGCCGAGCTGACCGCCCTGGACCTGGGGCCGCTCGTGCCCGCCGACCGCATGCCCGCCCTGGTGCCCGCCGCCGCGGCCGAGGGCGACGGCGTGCCGATGTGGCGGCCCGTCACCGCGCCGGGCGAACTGCTGCTCTGAGCCCGCCGCCGCGGCGCGGGCCCGGGCCTCAGCGGGGCACGGGCACCGGCTCGGGCAGCTTGCCGGTGCGCTCGGCCCCCGAGGAGGTGCGCCGCAGCCGGCGCCGCACCCACGGCAGCAGGTGCACCCTGCTCCAGCGCAGGTCCGCGGCCAGCGCCTCGCGCCGCGGGACCGGCACGGCGACCGGCAGCGGGGTGCGGTAGTCCCGCTCCGCGGCGCTCAGCCCGGCCGGCACCGGCCGCCCCAGCGCGTCCAGGGCCGCCAGCGCCGCGCGCCGGTGCCCCTCGGCGGTCATGTGGATGCGGTCCTCGCCCCAGCAGCGGCGGTCCGCCACCGCCCGCAGGCCCCACAGGTCCAGCACCGCGCACCCGTGCCGCTGCGCGATCGACCACACGTGCGCGTTGAGGACCCCCACGGCGCCGCGGGTGCGCCGCAGCAGCGGAGCGGCCGCGGGGTCGGTGCCCGTGGCGAGCAGGACGGCGGCGCCGCCGGCCCGCAGCCGCCGCACCGCGTCCTCCAGCACCTGCGCCAGCGCGTCCGGGTCCGCCCGTGGGCGCAGCAGGTCGTTGCCGCCGCCGATCAGGCTGACCAGGTCCGGGCGCAGGTCCAGCGCCCGCGGCACCTGCTCGGCCGCGATGCGCGGCAGCAGCCGCCCGCGCACCGCGAGGTTGGCGTACTCCACGACCGTCCCGTCCTCCTCGCCCGCCGCGGCCAGGTGCTCGGCCAGGCGGTCCGCCCAGCCCCGGTACCCGCCGCCGGGGCGCTCGTCGACCATGCCCTCGGTGAAGGAGTCCCCGAGGGCCACGTACCGGTAGGTGCCCACCCGCCCATGCTCGCCCCCCGGACCGCGTCGGCGCACCCGTGACGTTCGTCATGGCCGCCCCGTGCACCGCGGCGCCGAACTCGTGACGGCACGCACGGTCCGGGGCGCGGACCCGGCGCCAGGCTGGTGCCATGACGACGCAGACCCCCGCGGAACCGTTGCGGCGCACCCCCTCGAGGGCCACGGACAGCACGTCCGCCGTCGAGGTGCGCGACCTGAGGCGCACCTACGCCTCGGGCGCCGAGGCCGTGCGCGGCATCAGCTTCACCGTGCGACCCGGGCAGGTGTTCGGCCTGCTGGGCACCAACGGCGCCGGCAAGACCTCCACCACCGAGGTCGTCGCGGGCCTCGCCGCGCCCACCTCCGGCACCGTGCGCGTGCTGGGCCACGACCCGGTCCGCGAACGCCGCCGCGTGCGCCCGCGCACCGGCGTGGTCCTGCAGTCGGGCGGCCTGCCCGGCGACCTCACCGTCGCGGAGGCCACCGCCACGTGGGCCGGCACCCTGAGCGCCGCCCGCCCCGTGGACGACGTCCTCGCCGCCCTGGACCTGACCCGCAAGGCGGGCACGCTCGTCAAGAGCCTGTCCGGCGGGGAGCGCCGCCGCCTGGACCTGGCCGTCGCCCTGCTGGGCGATCCGGACCTGCTGCTGCTGGACGAGCCCACCACCGGCCTGGACGCCGAGAGCCGCCGGGCCGTGTGGGACCTGGTGCGCGACCTCGCCGCCGGCGGCACCGCCGTGCTGCTGACCACCCACCACCTGGAGGAGGCCGAGCGCCTCGCCGACCACCTCGCCGTGATGCACCGCGGGCTGATCGTCGCCGAGGGCACCGTCGCAGACGTCGTGGCCACCCACCGCGCCGAGGTGCGCTGGCACCGCGACGCCGGCCGCCCCGACGCCGACGCCCTGGCCCCCGGCGACACCGTCGCCCTCGACGGCCGCCACGTCGTCGTCCGCACCGCCTCCCTGCAGCGCACCCTGGCCGGCGTGCTGGCGTGGGCGGACGCGCAGCGCCTGGAGCTGCCCGAGCTGCGCGCCACGCCCGCCTCCCTGGAGACCGCCTTCCTCGCCCTGGCCCGCACCGAGACCTCGGAGGAGAACCGATGAGCACCCCGACCACCGCACCGGCCACCACCCTGCCCGCAGCCGCCCCCGCCCGCCCCGGCGTCCCCGGGCCGCTGCGGCGCACCCTGTCCCTGGCGCGCGTCGAACTGCTCCTGCTGCGCCGCAACCGCACCGCTCTGTTCACCGCCGTGGCGCTGCCCGTCGGCGTGATCGCGCTGCTGGCCTCCGTCGGCGGCGACCGGCTCTCCGGGGGGGGGGGGGGGGGGGGGGGGGGGGGGGGGGGGGGGGGGGGGGGGGGGGGGGGGGGGGGGGGGGGGGGGGGGGGGGGGGGGGGGGGGGGGGGGG
>NZ_JBKBCT010000026.1:0-45448 GCF_050871525.1 Kineococcus auxinigenes
GCAGCGGCCCGCACGTTGCCGTCCTGCTCATCCAGGACCTGGAAGAACCTCACTCGCGCCTGATCCAACGACACGGTCCCCGCAACTCCCTGAGGTCAGGGTGTTGCGGGGACCGCTAGAACCCACGAGGTGCGGGGCCCTTTCGCGTCCCGCCCTCCCGGGGGCGGCTCCACAGGGGGAAGTTCCCCGGCCGGCACATCGTTGCCCCTCGACGTGCAACGCGTCAGGTGCCCGCTGCGTCACACCAGTGGGGCCGTCCGGGGAGCCGTGACGGCAGGGGATCGACCAGGCCGCTCGAGCGGCCCGAGGGGGAAGCAGCAGTGAGCACGCCGCACCGGCACGTCCGGGCCTGGGCACCAGCCGCACTCGTCCTGGCGATGGCGACCAGCGTCGCCGCGTGCGGGCCCGCGACGACGGGTGCGGACAGCGCCCGGGACGGCGTGAGCGCCAGCGCGACACCCTCGACCCCGCCGGTGCGCTTCACCGTGACCCCGGCGGAGGCCAGCACCGACGTGCGGCTCGACGCCCCCGTCACGGTGGCCGTCACGCGCGGGCAGCTGGAGCAGGTGGACGTCACCGCGCCCGACGGGTCGGTGCTGCAGGGAGCCCTCGACGCAGCCGGTACCACGTGGAGCAGCACCGGGCCGCTGAGCGCGAGCACCAGCTACACCGTGCACGCGGTGGCCACCGACACCGCGGGGGAGCGGGTCGTCCACGACACCACGCTGACCACCCTGACCCCGGTCGCGACCGCCTTCCCTGCCGTCGCGCCGCTGGGCGGGTCGACCGTCGGGGTGGGCATGCCCGTCATCGTGACCCTGGACGAGCCGGTGGCCGACGACCGCCGTGACGAGGTGGAGCGGAACCTCCACGTCACCACGCAGCCCCAGGCCGTCGAGGGCTCCTGGAGCTGGCAGTCGGACACGAAGGTGGAGTTCCGCCCGCGGGAGTACTGGCCCGCTCAGACGGCCGTGCACCTCGACCTGGACCTGGGGAACGTCGAGGTCGCACCCGGTGTCTGGGGGACGACGAGGGACATCGACTTCACCGTCGGCAGCGCGGTGGTGAGCACCGTGGACCTCGACGCCCACACCCTCACCGTCACCCGGGACGGTGAGGTGCTGCGCACCATCCCCGTCACCGCGGGGCAGACCGGTCACGGCGGTCGGTACATCACCCGCAGCGGCACCAAGGTGATCATGAGCTTGGAGGAGTCCCGGCAGATGGACGCCGAGACGACGGGCGTCAGCCCCGATGACCCGGAGTACTACAACGTCGCCGTGAAGTACGCGATGCGCCTGACCAACTCCGGTGAGTTCCTGCACGCCGCCCCCTGGTCGGTGGCCTCCCAGGGCAGCGCCAACGTCAGCCACGGCTGCACGGGGATGAGCACCCAGGACGCCCGGTGGATGTTCGAGAACTCCAAGGTGGGGGACGTCGTGGTCTTCACGGGCAGCGACCGCGGCATGGAGGACGGCAACGGCTTCAGCGTCTGGAACGAGAGCTGGGAGGAGTGGACCGCCGGGTCCGCCCTGACCTGATCATCGTGTTCCCTCCAGCACGACGAAGGCCCCGGGCGCAGCGCCCGGGGCCTTCGTCGTGCTGCTACCGCGATCGTCGCCGGTCAGCCGTGGTACTTCTGCGACGTGGCGATCGCCGCGTTCTCTCCACGCTCCTCGATCGAGGCGTGCTCCTGGCTCTCGATCTCGGTGTGGTGCTCGTGGTGCGCGGCATCCAGCTCCGCCGGCGTCACCGGCTCGACGCGGTCCTCGAAGTAGAACTTCGACAGACGACGCTGCACCTTGCCGTAGAGGGTGCCGGGGTTGCCGGCGTCCACGCGGTCCTCCACCTCCATCGGGCGGTTCACGTCGTGCTGGACCAGGACCCAACGCTCGGCGTCGGTCAGCGGAGCGTGCACCTCGATGAACTCGCCGTGGGGGAGGCGGACGATGCGACCGGTCTCCCGCCCGTGCAGGGCCTTCTCGCGGTCCTTGCGCTGCAGGCCCAGGCAGATGCGCTTGGTCACCACGAAGGCCAGCGCCGGCAGGACGAACACCAGTACGCGCAGGCTGCGGGTGATGTCGTTGATCGACAGCCCCATCATGTGGGCGATGATGTCGTTGCCGCCGGAGATCAGCAGCAGCACGTAGAACGTCAGCGCCATGACACCCAGGCCCGTGCGGGTCGGGGCGTTGCGCGGGCGGTCCAGCAGGTGGTGCTCGCGGCGGTCACCGGTGGCGGCCTGCTCGATCCACGGGTAGAGCGAGCCCGCCGCCATCACGAACAGGATCACCACCGTCGTGGGGATGAAGATGTTCATCGAGAACGTGTAGCCGAACGCCGTGAACTCGAACCACCCCGGCGTGATGCGCACCGCGCCGTCGAGCCACCCCATGTACCAGTCCGGCTGCGAACCGGCCGTCACGGGGGAGGGGTCGTACGGGCCGTAGGCCCAGATCGGGTTGATCTGCACCAGTGCTGCGATCAGGGCGATGACGCCGAAGACGATGAAGAAGAACCCGCCGGCCTTGGCCATGTAGACCGGGAAGAGCGGGAAGCCCACCACGTTGTCCTCGGTGCGCCCCGGGCCGGGGTACTGCGTGTGCTTGTGGATCACGACCAGCGCCAGGTGCACGACGATCAGGCCGAGCATCACCGCCGGCAGCAGCAGGACGTGGATGGTGAAGAAGCGGGGGACGAAGTCCTCGCCCGGGAACTCCCCGCCGAAGAGGAAGAAGCTGATGTAGCTGCCGACCACCGGGACCGCCAGGATGATCGCCTGGGCGATCCGGATGCCGGTGCCCGAGAGCAGGTCGTCCGGCAGCGAGTACCCCGTGAAGCCCTCGAACACGGCCAGCAGCGCCAGCACCAGGCCGATGACCCAGTTGATCTCGCGGGGCTTGCGGAAGGCACCGGTGAAGAACACCCGGATCATGTGCACGACCGTGGCGGCCACGAAGACCAGGGCCGCCCAGTGGTGCACCTGGCGCATGATCAGGCCGCCGCGCACGTCGAAGGAGATGCGCAGCGAGGACTCGTAGGCCTGCGAGACCGTCTGGCCGGCCAGCGGGGCGTAGTCGCCGTTGTAGACGGTCTCCGCCGCGCTGGGCTCGTAGAAGAACGTCAGGAACGTGCCCGTGAAGAGCAGGATGACGAAGCTGTAGAGGGTGATCTCACCCAGCATGAACGACCAGTGGTCGGGGAAGATCTTGCGAGCGAAGCCGTTGACGATCTTGCTCGCGCCGACGGTGTCGTCGGCGAAGTTCGCGACGCCCCCGGCGGTCTTGTCGATGGTGCTCATCCGCGCTCCCAGAAGCTCGGGCCCACGGCTTCTCGGAAGCCGCTGCTCGCCTGGAGGTAGCCGTCCGCGTCCACCCGGATGGGCAGCTGCGGCAGGGGGCGCCTGGCGGGGCCGAAGATCACCTTGCAGTCCTGCGTCACGTCGAAGGTCGACTGGTGGCAGGGGCACAGCAGGTGGTGGGTCTGCTGCTCGTAGAGGGCCACCGGGCAGCCCATGTGGGTGCAGATCTTCGAGTAGGCGACGGTGCCGTCCACGCCCCACTCCGCCGACTTGGGCGTGAGCAGGTCCTCCTCCAGCCGCATGAGCAGGACCGCGGACTTCGCCTTCTCGTTGAGGGGGTGCTCGACCTCGTCGATGCCCTCCGGCATGACGTGCATCACGGACCCGTTGGTCATGTCCGCGGCCCGGATGCGCCCACCCGTCGGGTCCTTGATGAGGTAGGTGCCCTCCTCCCACATGGTGACCGACAGGCTGTTGCCCGGCAGGGGACCGGTGTCGCGGAAGAAGAAGACGGCGGGCAGCGGGAAGAGCGCCAGGGCGCCGACCAGCGTGTTGCGGATCAGCGGGCGCCGGCCCAGGCCGGCCTCGGCCGAGCCCTCCTTGAGGATGGCCACGGCCTCCTCGCGCTCGGCGGTGGTGCCGCGCTGGCGGTGCCGGTAGTCGATCCGCTCGTCGTCCGGCATCAGGGTCTTCGCCCAGTGCACGGCCCCGACGCCCAGGGCGAACAGGGAGACGAACATGCACAGGCCGATGGCCCGGGTGGAGGCGCTGATGCGGTCGAAGCCGCCGTCGTACTTGATCCCGATGATCGAGGCGATGATGCCCAGGGAGCCGAGGATCGACAGCACCAGCATGAGCGCCACCTGGCGCTCGGCGCGCTTGGCCGCCTTCGGGTCCACGTCACCCAGCCGGTGGCGGTGGGGGGGCAGGCCCGGGTTCTCGAAGCGCTCGGGGACACCTGCGCCCTCGGGCTTCACCAGGGCCGAGGAGCCCTGTCCGTGCGCCTCGTCGGCGCGCTCGATGTCGCTCATGCTCCCTGCCTGTCCGTGCGGGGCAGCGCCCCGCGGTCCGTCTCGCTCACCGCGTCGTGGTCGACCGCGCCGCTCACGAGGACTTCATCCCCAGCCACACCGAGCAACCCAGCAGCAGCCCGATGCCCGCGATCCAGGCGAACAGGCCCTCGCTCACCGGGCCCAGGGAACCCAGCGGCTGGCCGCCCGGCTCCGGGCGGAACTCCTCCTCCTGGGTCAGCCAGGCGATGATCGCGGTCTTGTCCTCGGCGCTGATGTTGTTGTTGTCGAACACCGGCATCGACTGCGGGCCGGTCACCATCGCCTCGTAGATGTACTTGCCCTCCACGCCGGTGAGGTCGGGGGCGTACTTGCCGCCGGTCAGGGCGCCGCCCTTGCCGGCGAAGTTGTGGCACATCGCGCAGTTGGTCCGGAAGATCGAGGCGCCCCGGGCGACCTCCTCGGCGGTGACGTCCGAGACGTCGAGGACGTCCTCGGTCGGGACGGCCGGGCCGGGGGCCAGCGAGGCGACGTAGGCGGCCAGCTGGTCGATCTGGTCCTGCGAGAAGCGCAGCTTGGGCACCTCCGGCGCCTGCGCGGAGGACTGCTGCAGCGGCATCCGGCCCGTGCCGACCTGGAAGTCGACGGAAGCGGCGCCGACGCCGATGAGGGAGGGGCCGGCGCCGCTGCCCTCGATGACCTCGCCACCCTGGGCGTCGAGGCCGTGGCAGCTGGCGCAGTTGGCGAGGAACAGCTCCTTGCCGGCCGCGACGTCGTCGGCGGACGCCGTCGCGGTGGAGGCCTCCGCGGGCCGGGGGGCCGCAGCGGCGTACAGGCCGCCGACGAGGAGGAGCGCCAACGCGATCAGCACGACGACGGCCAGCGGGTGGCGCCGTCGGGCGCTGAGTGCGGTGAGGGTCCTGGTCACGGTCGGGGTGCTCGCTTCCGTCGGTGCTTGCGCGTGCGGTGGGGGTGCGGCTGCTCGGTCACTTGAGGATGTAGATGACCGTGAACAGGCCGATCCACACCACGTCGACGAAGTGCCAGTAGTAGGAGATGACGATCGCGCTGGTGGCCTCCTGGTGGCCGAAGCGCTTGGCGGCGAACGAGCGGCCGATCACCATGAGGAAGGCGACCAGACCGCCCAGGACGTGGATGCCGTGGAAGCCCGTGGTCAGGATGAACACCGAGCCGTAGGGGTCCGTGGCGATCGTCAGGCCCTCGACGGCCAGCTCCGCGTACTCGTAGACCTGACCGGCGACGAAGATCCCGCCGAAGATGTAGGTGAGGACGAACCACTCCTGCATGCCCCAGCCGCCCACCTGCCACAACCGGCCGCGACGCCGCGGCTGGAAGCGCTCGGCGGCGAACACGCCGAACTGGCACCAGAACGACGAGATCACCAGGATGAGCGTGTTGACGCTCGAGAAGGTCACGTTCAGCTTCTCCGGGCCGGTCTCCCACAGCGCCGGCGCCACCGAGCGGATCGTGAAGTACATGGCGAACAGGCCGGCGAAGAACATGAGCTCGCTCGCGAGCCACACGATCACGCCCACCGACACCATGTTCGGCCGGTTCACCGAGCCGTGTGCGGGACTCGGGGTACTGCTCTGGACAGCCTGTGCACTCGCCACGGCAGCCATCATGCCCCACCACCCCCGTCGTGCGCCGACCGGCCCACCGACGTCGTGTCGTAGATCTCGCCGTGGGCCGTCCGGGTGGTGTTCCCCCGTCCCGTGCGGACCTCGGGCGGACCTCGTGCCGGTGCGGTGCCGAGCGCGTGCGGGCGCGGGGGAGGGGGTGGCGGCGGGAGCGGTCAGTAGGGTGCGGGCTCAGCCCTCGATCCGCCGTCGCACCCACCGGGGACCCCCATGACGCTCCCGCAGCCCAGCGCGCCCTCCGCCGCACCCGCCGGCCCCGGGCGGGTCGACGAGCCGACCTGGCCCCGGGTGCTGGGCGAGCTCATCGCCGGGCGCGACCTCGACGCCGCCGACACCGCGTGGGCGATGGACCGGGTGATGCGCGGGGAGGCCGGCGACGTGCCGCTGGCGGGCTTCCTCGTCGCGCTGCGCGCCAAGGGCGAGACCAGCGCCGAGCTGGCGGGCCTGGCCGACGCGATGCTGGCGCACGCCGTGCCGCTGGAGGTGCCCGGCCCGACCGTCGACCTCGTCGGCACCGGGGGCGACCAGGCGCACACCGTGAACATCTCCACGATGGCCGCGCTGGTGCTCGCCGGTGCCGGGCACCGCGTCGTCAAGCACGGCAACCGCGCCGCCTCCTCGTCCTCCGGGTCCGCCGACGTGCTCGAGGCGCTGGGCGTGGACCTCGACCTGCCGCCCGCGCGCGTGGGGCAGGTCGCCGTCGAGGTCGGCATCACCTTCTGCTTCGCCAAGGTCTTCCACCCCGCCTTCCGGCACGCCGCGGGCGCGCGCACCGGGCTGGGGGTGCCCACGGCGTTCAACGTCCTGGGGCCGCTGACCAACCCCGCGCGCACCGGCGCCACCGCCATCGGGGTCGCCGACGCGCGCATGGCACCCCTCGTCGCCGGGGTCCTGGCCTCCCGGGGCACGTCCGCGCTCGTCTTCCGCAGCGCCAACGGCCTCGACGAGCTCACCACCACCTCCCCGGCGCGCGTCTGGACCGTCGAGGGGGGCCGGGTCGGCGAGGCCGTCGTCGACGCCGTGGCCGACCTCGGCATGGCCCCGGCCACCCTCGCGGACCTGCGCGGCGCCGACGCCCGCCACAACGCCGGCGTGGCCCGCGAGCTGCTGGCGGGTGCGCGCGGGCCGGTGCGCGACGCCGTCGTCCTCAACGCCGCCGCCGCCATGGTGGCCGCGGGGGTGCGCGCGCCCGCACCCGCGCCCGGCGACGTCACGCAGGGCCTGGTGGCGCACCTGGCCGAGGGCGTGCGCCGCGCGCAGGAGGCGCTGGACTCCGGCCGGGCCGCGCAGGTGCTGGAGCGCTGGGTGGCCGCCACCCGCGCCTGAGGGACCGGCGAGCCGGGCGCGCGCAGCGCTCGGGCGTCCGGTCAGTCGAAGCCGAGGTCGAACGCGCTCTCCAGGTCGTGGCGGGAGTAGGCGCGGAAGGCGATGTTCGTGGTCGTGCCCGTGACGCCCTCCACCCGGCTGATGCCGCCGGCGATGACGTCCGCGAGCTCCTCGTGGCGACGCACCCGCACCATGACGACCAGGTCGACGTCACCGGTCACGGAGTAGACCTCCGAGACGCCCGTGAGGTCGGCGAGCGCCTGGGCGGTCTCGGGGATGCGCCGGCCGTCGGTGCGGACGTTGACGATGGCGGTGATCACCCCAGCAGCCTAGGGCGCGGTGCCCGCCGTGCCCAGCCGGTGCCGCGCCCAGCCCGCCCCCCGCACCGGCAGCGCCCACCCCGCCGCCGGCTCCCCCAGGGAGACCAGCCGGACCCCCGGCTGCTCCAGCCACGTCAGCAGCGCGTCGGTCTCCTCCACCAGCAGCCCCGGCCGTCCCGGCCCGGGCGGTTCCACGACCTCCCCGGTGGCCCGCAGCGCCGCCACGTGGGGCACCGGGTCGGCCCCGCGCGGCGTCAGCGCCGTGCCCGCCAGCCGGCCGTGGCGGATCAGGACCAGCTCCCAGCCGCCGTCCGGCCACCCCGGCTCGGGGGTGCAGCGCCGCGCCGCCACGACCTCCGGCGCCCGCGCCAGGGGCTCGCGCCGCTGGGCGCGCTCGGCGGTGCGCAGGAAGGCGTCCAGCCGGTCGCGGGCCTGCGCGGCCTCCTCGAAGCGCTCCTGCGCGGCCAGCTCCCGCATCCGCCGCCGACCGGCCTGGAGGGCGGCGCCGGCGTCCTCGCGCAGCGAGGAGCGCACCTGCTCCACCACGAGCGCGTACGAGGCGGCGTCCTGCCCGCCGCGCCCGGTGCCCAGGCACGGCGCGCCGCAGCGGCCCAGCTCGGCCAGGACGCACGCCCCGGGGCCGTCCGGGCCCGGCGCCCGGGGGATGCGCCGCGTGCAGCGCCGCAGCGGGTGCGCGTCGTGCAGCGCCGCCACCGCCAGCTCCGCGGTGCGCGCCGAGCGGAACGGGCCCAGGTACTCCGCCCCGGCCGCGGCGTCGTCGCGCACCTGCTTCACCAGGGACAGCCGCGGCCAGGGCTCGGCGGTCAGCTTCACCCACGTCACGCGCTCGGGGTCCTTGGAGCGGCGGTTGTAGGGCGGGGAGTGCTCCGCGATCAGGCGCAGCTCGCGCACCCGCGCCTCCAGCGGCGTGGCGCACACCACGGGCACCACCTCGGCCGCCGCGCCCACCATCTCCGTCATCCGCGCGCGGGTCTCCGAGGCGGTGAAGTACTGCGCCACCCGGCGGCGCACGTCCACGGACGTGCCCACGTACAGCACCCGGCCCCGCGCGTCGCGGAAGAGGTACACCCCCGGCGCCGACGGCAGCCCCAGCGCCAGGTGCCGCTTGCCCCGCCGCGCCCGCGCAGCCGGGGCCGCGGCGGTCAGGGCGTGCAGGTCCTCCAGCGTCTGCACGCCCCGGTTGCCCAGCCGCCCCAGCAGGGCGTGCAGCACGTCCACGGTGGCCCGGGCGTCGTTCAGCGCCCGGTGGTCGGGGGCGGAGGTGGCGCCGAGCAACCGCGCCAGGGTGCCCAGCTTGTGGTCGCGCGCCTCGTCGCGGCCGACGAGGGCACGGGCCAGCGCGAGGGTGTCGACGACCTCCGGGCGCGGCCACTCCAGGCCCGCGCGCCGGCACGCCGCCTGCAGGAAGGAGGTGTCGTAGCGCGCGTTGTGCGCCACGAGCACGGCTCCGCGGGCGAACTCCAGGAAGCTGGGGAGCACCTGCGCGGCCGACGGCGCCGTCGCCAGCATCGACGGCGTGATGCCGGTGAGGAGCTGCACGACCGGCGGGACGGGCACGTCGGGGCGCACCAGCGTCTGCAGCTCCCCGAGCACCTCGCCGCCGCGCACCCGCACCGCGCCGATCTCGGTGATCCCGCCGTCCGCCGGCGCACCGCCGGTGGTCTCCAGGTCCACGACCACGAACGTCGTCTCCGCCAGCGGCCGCCCCAGCTCCTCGAAGCTCGTCTGCCGCGGGACGGCCGCGGTGGCCCCGGCGGTCGGGGCGGCCGGTGCGGACCGGCGGGTCGGGGTGGGCACGGGCGAACGGTGCCAGGTGCGGCCGACACCGCACCGGCGGCGCGCCGCACCGGGTCGAACCCGCGTTCGAGCCGGCGCCCGGCCGGTGGCGGTCACGTGCGGAGGAGGTGTGTCGGAGGGGGCGCCTAGCGTGCGCAGCGCCGGTCGCGGGACCGGCCGGGCCGCAGCGGCCCGCGACGGCGCGGAGGTGCCGGTGCTCATCGACTGCGACAGCTGCACCGCCCGGCCGGCGGCGTGCTCGGGGTGCGTCGTGTCCGTCCTGCTCGGGGAGCCGACGGCGCCCCGGCTCGACGCCGAGGAGCGCGACGCGGTGCGGGTCCTGGCCCGCTCGGGCCTCGTGCCCCCGCTGCGTCTGGACCCGGGCGACGGCGGCCGGCGCCGCGCGGGCTGAGCCCCCGCGGGCCGGCTCCCGCGGGTCGGGCCCCGCGGTCCGGGCTGCACGACCTGAGCACCGCGGGTGCGACGATGCGGCGGTGGCGGGAGGGTGGTCGGTGCGGCGGCGCGACCTGCTCACCGGCGCCGGGGCGGCCCTGCTCGGCACCGCACCGCTGAGCGCCTGCACAGCCCGTCCCGTCCGGCGCGGCCCGCCGGCCCTCGTCGCCGAGGTGACCCGACTGCTCGCCGCGCGCGGGCGCGCCCTGGCCGCCGGGGACGTCGAGGCCGCCGCCGCCGGGTGCGCCCCCGCCTCCGCCGGTGCCCGCGCCGAGCTGCGCCGCGCCGACACCGCCGCGGTGCGCGCCGGCCTGACCTCCTGGTCGGTGGATGTCGAGGGCGTGGACGAGGGGGTCGAAGGGGGCGGCGACCGCGACGCGCGGGTGCGCGGCCGGCTGCGCGTGCGGGTGGTGGGGGAGGGCCGTGAGGTCGCCGGGCCCTGGAGCACCGCTCTGGTGCGGCGCGACGGCGCCTGGGCGCTCGCGCTGCCGGACGCCGCCGGCGCACCGCACCCGTGGGACCTGGGCGACGTCCGGGCCCACCGGGTGCCCGGAGGCGTCGTGCTCCTCGTGCGGCCCGGGCACGATGTCGACGCAGCGGCCGACGAGGCGGCCGGGCGCGTCGCCGCCGAGGCCGCTGAGGACCTGCCCGCGGCCACCGCCCGGGTGGACGCCGCCTGGGGCCCGGACTGGCCGCGCGGCACCGCCGTCGTCGTGGTGCCCACCACGGCGCTCGCAGCCCGGCTGGCCGGGCTGGACCCGCGCCGCGCCGCCGCCCTGGACGCCGTCGCGGTCGGTCAGGACGCCGCCCTGCCCGACGGCGCGCCGGCGGGGGTGCGCGTGGTCCTGGCCGCCGACCGCTTCGCGCGCCTGACGCGCGCCGGGCGCACCGCCACCCTCACCCACGAGCTGGTGCACGTGGCCACCCGGGCCACGGCCGGCGCCCGGCCCGCCGCCGACGGGCTCCGTCCGGTGCCGCGCTGGCTCTCCGAGGGCTGCGCCGACCACCTCGCCCGGCTCGGCCTGGACGTGCCGGCCGCCGCCCTGGCGGCGCCGCTGCTGCGGGCCGTGGCCGCCGGTGCCGCACCGGCCGTGCCCGCCGACGAGGACTTCGAGGCCACCGGGGCCCGCCTGCAGGTGGCCTACGCCGCCGCCTGGACGCTCGTCACCTCCGCCGCCCGCCGCGCCGGCACCCCCGCCGTCACCGCCCTGCAGCGCCGGCTCGGCACCGCTCCCGGACGCGGCGGCGAGCCCGCCGCCCCGCTGGCCGAGCGCCTCGACGGCGCCTGCCGCGCCACCCTCGGCACCGGCTGGGCGGACGTGCAGCGGACCTGGCGCGCCGACGTCGCCGGCGGCCTGGTGGGGTGGGGGCCGTGAGCACCCTCGTCGTCACCAACGACTTCCCCCCGCGCACCGGTGGCATCGAGTCGTTCGTGCACGCCGTGGTGCGCCTGCTGCCCGCCGCCGCGGCTCGCCGCGGTGACGGCGACGCCGCGCGCGTGGTCGTGCACACCGCCTCCCAGCGCGGTGCGCGCACCGTCGACGCCGAGCTGGCCGCCGCGGGGACCACCGTCGTGCGCGACCCGTCCCCGCTGATGGTGCCCACCCCGGCGATCGCGCGCCGCGTGCGGCGCACCGCGCGCGAGCACGGTGCCGACCGGGTCTGGTTCGGCGCGGCCGCGCCCCTGGGGCTGCTGGCGCCCGGCCTGCACCGCGCGGGCGTGCGGCGCAGCGTGGCCACCACCCACGGCCACGAGGTGTGGTGGTCCACGCTGCCCGGCTCGCGCGCCGCGCTGCACCGCATCGGTGAGGGCGTGGACACCCTCACCCACCTGGGGCCGTGGTGCCGCTCGCGCATCGAGCGCCCGCTGAGCCCCGCCGCGCGCGGGCGGATGCGCCAGCTGACCCCCGGCGTCGACGCGGGCGTCTTCCGCCCCGGCTGCGGCGGCGAGGAGGTGCGCGAGCGGTACGGGCTGGGCGGGCGCCCGGTGGTGGTGTGCGTCTCGCGGATCGTGGCGCGCAAGGGCCAGGACGTGCTCGTGCGGGCGATGCCCGAAGTGCGCCGGCGGGTGCCCGGGGCCGCGCTGCTGCTCGTGGGCGACGGGCCCCACCGACCCGCGGTGGAGCGGCTCGTGGACCGCCTGGGCCTGCGCGGGCACGTCGTGCTCACCGGTGCGGTCCCGTGGGAGCGCACCCCGGCGCACTACGACGCCGGGGACGTCTTCTGCATGCCCACCCGCACCCGGCTGGGCGGGCTGGAGCCGGAGGCGCTGGGCATCTGCTACCTGGAGGCCGCCGCGTGCGGGCTGCCCGTCGTGGCCGGGGACTCCGGCGGTGCACCGGACGCCGTGCTGGACGGCGTCAACGGGCACGTCGTCGACGGGCGCGACGTGGCGGCCGTCGCCGCCCGCGTGGCCGACCTGCTGGGCGACCCGGCCCGGGCCGGTGCCCTGGGGCGCTCCGGGCGCGAGTGGGTCAGCCGGCGCTGGGGCTGGGACGCGCAGGTGGACCGGCTGGCGGCCCTGCTGGCCGGTCAGGACGTGCCGGTCGCGTCGGCGCCACCGGGCCCGTGAGCTCCGGGCGTGCCCCGGCGGCGGCGGCCACCGACAGCAGCAGCAGCGCCCCGACCAGCCAGAACTGGTTGTAGAACGCCTGCTTGTTGAGGAGGTTGACGACCATGAGCACCGCGGCGCACCACGTCAGCAGCCCGGCCAGCCCCACCGGGCGGCGGTGCAGCGCCACGACCGCCCCGGCCAGCACCGCCACGACCAGCACGCCCACGACCGCGAACGGCAGGCGCACCCCCGTCTCGTTGAGGACCGCGGTGTAGAGGGTGTCCGCGAAGCGCAGCGGGGGCAGCTCCAGCATGGTGCGCACCGTGTCGTGCAGGAAGTCGCGCGGTGCGCCGAGCGCCCACGGCGCCACCAGCAGCCCCGCACCGCCCACGGCCCCCGCCGTGCGGCGCAGCCCGAACCGCGGCCAGGCCGCCAGCAGCGGCAGCAGCACCACCACGTGCTGCTTGGCGGCCAGCGCCACCGCCAGCGGCACCACCGACCACCACGCCCCCGTCCCGCCGCGCGCCACCAGCACCGCCCAGGCGGCCAGGCCCACCAGCACGGTGGGCTCGGTCCAGGCCTGCTCCACCAGGGTGCTGCCGCCAGGTGCCAGCACCAGCAGCGCCGCGGCCGCCACGGCCGGCGCGCGCCAGCGACCCAGCGCCGCCGTGCACAGCGCCGCGACCGCCACCAGCACCGCCAGCGCCCAGCGCACGTCGCCGGCCAGCCAGCGGCCCGGGGCGGTGAGGACCGCCGTCCACGGCAGGTAGGCGAACGCGTCCGTGATGCCGGGCGAGCCCACCCACTCCATCGCGTACATCGACTCCCCGCGGCGCAGCCCGTCGGCCGCCTGCTGCAGGATCACCCACACGTCGATGCGCGGGGCGGGGTCGCCGGTCACCACGAGCGCCCACGCCGCCGCCGCCCCGGCCAGCGCGACGGGCAGCGCCGCCGCACCGGTGCGCCGGCCCAGCAGCAGCGCCCCCGCCACCAGTGCCGAACCGGCCAGCACGGCGCGCACCCCCCACAGCCCCCGGGCGCCCAGGTAGCTGAAGGGCTCCAGGAGCAGGTGCGTCAGCGCCACCACGCCCAGCGCCCCGGCCGCCGCCCGCCCCGCGCGCGGAGCCGGCGCCGCACCGCGGTCGTCGCGGGCCGTCGCCGCCAGCACCAGCAGCGCCGCCGCGACCAGCACGTAGCCCGCCACGATCCACCAGCGGTAGCGCACCACGCTGTGCGTGGCCAGCGCCGTCAGCGCCCACCACACCCCCAGCACGGCGACCTCCCGGCGCGTCACCGGGGCACCCCCGCCGACCTCACTCGCCGTACAGGGCGTCGACCTCGCCGGCGAAGTCCCGCAGCACCTCGGAGCGCTTCACCTTCTGCGAGGGCGTGAGGTAGCCGTTCTCGATCGTGAAGTCGTCGGCCAGGACGCGGAAGCGACGGATCGACTCCGCGCGGCTGACCGCCTCGTTGGCGCGGTCCACGGCCTGCTGCAGCGCGCCCAGCACGACCTCGTCGGTGCGGGCGCGCGCGAGGTCCAGCCCGGGCCGGCCGTGGTTGGCGCCCCAGGACGGCAGCGCCTCCTCGTCCAGGGTGATCAGGCAGGCCACGTAGTGCCGCTGATCGCCGACGACGACGGCCTGGGAGACCAGGGGGTGAGCCCGCAGCCGGTCCTCCAGGGTGGCGGGCACGACGTTCTTGCCGTTGGCCGTGACGATGATCTCCTTCTTGCGGCCCGTGATGCGCAGGTTGCCGGCGTCGTCGATCTCGCCCAGGTCCCCGGTGCGGAACCAGCCGTCCTCGAACGCCTCGGCGGTCTCCTGCTCGCGGCCCCGGTACTCGCGGAACACGCCCAGGCCGCGGCACAGGATCTCGCCGTCGTCGTCGACGGCCACGTCGGTGCCCGGCAGCGGGGGGCCCACGGTGCCGATGCGGATGCGGGAGGGCCTGCTCACGCACAACGGCGCGGTGGTCTCGGTCAGGCCGTAGCCCTCCAGCACCACCAGGCCCGCACCGCGGAAGAAGTGCGTCAGGTGCTCGCCCATCGGGGCACCGCCGGAGACGGCGTGCGCCACGTTGCCGCCCAGCAGGTCGCGCAGCTTGGAGTAGACCAGCCGGTCGAACAGGGCGTGCTGCGCGCGCAGCGGCAGGGAGGGGCCCCGGGCGTCCAGGGCGCGGGAGTACGCCACTGCCGTGGCCGAGGCCCGCTCGAAGACCGCCGCCTTGAGCCGCCCGCCGGCCGCGGCGCGCTGCTCGGCGCCGTTGTAGACCTTCTGGAAGACCCGCGGCACCGCGAGCACGAACGTCGGGCGGAAGCCCGCCAGGTCGGGCAGCAGGTCCTTCGCGTCCGGGGTGTGGCCGACCCGGACGCGGCACACCAGGCACAGCACCTGGATGAACCGGGCGAACACGTGCGCCAGGGGGATGAACAGCAGCGTCGCGGCGTCCGGGCGCTGCAGGACCTCGGGGATGGCGGCGCGGGCGTTGCGCGCCAGGTCCAGGAAGTTGCCGTGGGTGAGCACGCAGCCCTTGGGGCGCCCGGTCGTGCCGGAGGTGTAGATGACGGTGGCCGGGTCCGAGGGGCCCGCGAGGGTGCGCCGCTGCTCCAGCTCGTCCTCGCCCGTGTCGCCGCCCGCGGTCCGCAGCTCCTCCAGCGCCCCGGACGCCAGCGTCCACACGTCGCGCAGCTGCGGCAGCCCCTCGCGCACCGCCGCGACGCGCGCGGCGTTCTCCGGCGTCTCCGCGAAGCAGGCCACCGCCCCGGAGTCGGACAGGATCCAGCGCACCTGCTCGGTCGAGGACGTCTCGTAGACGGGGACCGTCACCGCGCCGGCGAACCAGACGGCCACGTCCACCAGGGTCCACTCGTAGCTGGTGCGGGCCATCAGGGCGACGCGGTCGCCGGGCTGCACGCCGGCGGCGATCAGCCCCTTCGCCACCGCCGCGACGTCGGCGAGGAGGTCGGCGGCGCTGACGTCGCGCCACCGGCCGTCGTCCTGCCTGCGGCTGACGCTGACGTGCCCGGGGACCTCGCGCGCCGTGTCCACGACGCAGTCGGTGAGGTTCCCGGTGGTCGCGGGCGGGACGAGCGGGGGCTCGCAGCTGCTCCGCACGGGGTGTCCTCCTCGGTGTGCTCCGGGGACGACGCCGTCGTCGGCCGCGTCCGGGCCGCCCGCGCGCTGCGGCGGCGCCCCGACCCTACCCGCGGGTGCGTCGGCTTCAGGTGGCGCCCGCGGTCGCCGATGGTCCCGGGACGGGGCCGGGTGAGCCGGCCCGGGCGAGGAGGAGCGGTGGACGAGGTGCTGGACGGACCCGGTGGCGCCGCGCGCCGCGACGCGCGCGGCGGCACCCGCACCAGCGCGGCCTTCGGGTCCGTGGACGTGGGCCCGCCGGTGAGCCGCCTGCCCGTGGACCCCGCGCCGGCCGCTGCGGCCGCGCCGGTGCCTGCGCCGCCGCAGCGCTGCCCCTCCTGCGCGGCACGGGTGCGCGCCGGGCAGCAGTGGTGCTCGCTGTGCCACGCCTCCCTCGCGCCGGCCACCGCGCTCCCCGCGTCCACCACCGCACCCACCACCGCGCCCACCACCAGGCCTCCTGCACCGGTCGAGGAGCCCGCTGAGGTCCCGGCCGCCGCGCCGGCCGAGGGAGCCGCGCTGCCCGACGAGGAGGAGGTCGAGCGCATGCTGCGCGCCCTGGCGGACTCCGCCGGTGCGCCGGTGCGCGGCCTGGGCTCCCCCCGGGCGAAGATCGCCGTCGCGGCCGGCGGCGGCCTGGCGCTGACCCTGCTGCTGCTGCTCGCCATGACGGTGCTGGGGGCCCTCGCCGGCTGACCCCCCGGCAGCCCGCGCGCCGGTCCCGCGTGCCAGCGCGGAGGTCGCGGCGGCGATGCTCTAGCCTCCTGGCGGTCGCCGATCGTGCGACCGCCCCGGCCGGGGCACGCGTCGCAGGGGGTTCCGGACGGCATGGCGGATCAGCGCACGAGCACGGGCAGCGCTCCGGGCACGGCCGGGCAGGTCCCCGGCAACGCCGTCGGCGTGGACATCGGCGGCACCAAGATCGGCGTCGGTGTGGTCGACCACCGCGGGGAGATCCTCGTCCAGACCCGCAGGGAGACCCCCGCCTCGCACCCGGACGCCATCACGGAGGCGGTCGCCGACGCCATCGCCGAGCTGGCCACGACCCACGAGTTCGGTCCCGTCGGCGTCGCCGCGGCCGGTTTCGTCGACGCGGCGCGCTCCTCGGTCGTCTTCGCCCCCAACCTGGCCTGGCGCGACGAGCCGCTGCGCCGCCGGCTGGAGCCGCGACTGGGCCGGCGGGTCGTCGTGGAGAACGACGCCAACGCCGCCGCGTGGGCCGAGTACCGCTTCGGCGGCGGCCTGGACGAGGACGGCCGCCCCGTCGACGACGTGCTGATGCTGACGGTGGGCACCGGCCTGGGCGGCGGCATCGTCTCCGGCGGCGTCCTGCAGCGCGGGGCCAACGGCGCCGCGGCCGAGCTGGGCCACGTGCGCGCGGTGCCCGGGGGCCGGGCCTGCGGCTGCGGCAACCTCGGCTGCTGGGAGCAGTACGTCTCCGGCAACGCGCTGGTGCGCGAGGCGCGGGACCTGCTGCGCTCGGGGGACCCCGCCGCCGCCGAGCTGCTGCGGGCCGCCGGCGGCGACCCCGACGCCGTCGACGGCCCCACCGTCACGCGGCTGGCGCAGGCGGGCGACCCCGCCTCGGCGAGGTTGCTGGCCGAGGTGGGCCGCTGGCTGGGCGAGGCCGTCGCCAGCTTCGCGGCCGTGCTGGACCCCGAGGTCGTCGTCGTCGGCGGCGGTGTCTCCGCCGCCGGCGAGCTGCTCCTGGCCCCGGCTCGCGCCAGCCTCGCCGAGAACCTGCCCGGCCGCACGCACCGCCGTCCGCCGCCGCTGCGCACCGCGCGCCGCGGCAACGCCGCCGGGATCATCGGCGCCGCGGACCTGGCCCGGATCGACTGACTCCGGACGACCGAGCCCCCCAGCCCGCGCAGGACGTGACGACAGGACGCGAGATGGCCGCACCCCGCCCGAGCCAGCCCCGTCGCCGCCGGCCGCCGGACCCGCGCCGAGCGGCGATCCAGCAGCGGCTGCGGCAGCAGACGCGCCGGGCCCTCATCGGCGACGGCCCCGCCGTCGGCGTGGACATCGGCGGCACGAAGGTCCTGGCGGGCGTCGTGGACGGCGAGGGCCGCGTCGTGGCGCAGGTGCGCCGCGAGACCCCCACCCGCAGCCCGCGCGCGGTCGAGGACACCATCGCCGAGGTCGTCGAGGAGCTCGCCGGCGCCCACGACATCGTCTCCGTGGGCATCGGCGCGGCCGGGTTCGTCGACGCCGAGCGCGCGAACGTCCTGTTCGCCCCCCACCTGGCGTGGCGCAACGAGCCGCTGCGCGAGGCGGTGGAGCGACGGGTGCGCGCGCGCCTGGGCCGGCGCGTCGGGCGGCGCACCGTGGTGGAGAACGACGCCAACGCGGCGGCCTGGGCGGAGTACCGCTTCGGCGCCGGGCGCGGCGAGAGCCGCCTGCTGTGCGTGACGATGGGCACCGGCATCGGCGGCGGCATCGTCACCCAGGGCCGCGTGGTGCGCGGGCGCTACGGCCTGGCGGGGGAGTTCGGGCACATGGTGGTCGTCCCCGGCGGGCACCGCTGCGAGTGCGGCAACCGCGGCTGCTGGGAGCAGTACGCCTCCGGCAACGCGCTGGTGCGCGAGGCGCGCGAGCTGGCCCGGTCCGCCTCGCCGGTGGCGCACGCCCTGCTGGAGCTGGCCGACGGCGACCCGGAGGCGATCACCGGCCCGCTGGTGACGCAGGCCGCGCGCGCGGGCGACCCGGCGGCGGTGGAGCTGTTCGAGGAGGTCGGGCGCTGGCTGGGCGTCGGCGTCGCCAACCTCGCCGCGGCCCTGGACCCGGGCACGGTCGTCATCGGCGGCGGTGTCTCCGACGCGGACGAGCTGCTGCTGGGCCCGTGCCGGGAGGCGTACCGGCGCACCCTGACCGGGCGGGGTTTCCGGCCCGAGCTGCGGGTCGTGCGGGCCCAGCTGGGGCCGGCGGCCGGTCTGGTGGGCGCCGCGGACCTCTCGCGCGGCTGGGGCTGAGGTGCCCGCAGCACCGGCCGGGGACGGCACCGGCCGGACGCCGTTGCGGGTCGCCACCTGCAACGTGCGCGAGCTGCTGGACGACAGCCGGGCGCTGCGGGAGGTGCTGCGCGCGGCGGCCGCGGACGTGCTGTGCCTGCAGGAGGTGCCCACGCACCCGCTGGCCGCGCACAGGCTGGGCGACCTGGCCGCCGACGCGGGCCTGCAGGTGGTGGCCGCGGGGCGGGCGGGTGCGGGCACCGCGGTGCTGGCGGCGGGCCGGGTGGACGTGCGGGCGGCGGCGGTGCGGGCGCTGCCCACCCCGCGCCTGCGCGCGCGGCGCCCGGTCCGCCGGCGCGGGACGGCGGAGGCGCTCGTGCGGGTGGTGGCCGGGGCGGGCTGGTCGGTGCCGGTGCTGGTGCGCAGCGTCCACCTGGGCCTGGACGCCGCCGAGCGGGTGGACCACGCCCTGCGGCTGCTGCCCGACGCCGGTGCGGCGGGTCGCGGCGCTCCCCTCGTCCTGGCCGGCGACCTCAACGAGGAGCCCGGCGGGCCCGCCCGGGCCGTGCTCACGAGCCGGCTGAGCGACGCGGCCGAGCTCGCCGGCGGTGCGTTCGCGACGTTCCCGGCCCGCGCACCGCGGCGCCGCATCGACGCCGTGCTGGCCGACGGGCGCCTGGCCGTCACCGCGGTGGGGACACCCGGCGTCCAGGGCGCCGCGGCCGCGACCGACCACCTCGCCGTGGTCGCCGACCTGCTCGTCCCGGCGACCGGGGACGCCTGAACGGTTCCGCGGCGGGGTGCGGGGCGCTCCGGGTGGTGGGCTCAGACCACCGCGCCGTCGTCGTCGTCATCGTCGCGCGAGCGGGGCAGGCGCACGACGAGCGTGGCGAAGCCCGCCACGAACACCACGGCCGTCGCGACGGTCACCAGGGCGGGCGCATCGCGCTGGGTCAGGGCCACCAGGAGCAGGAACAGGGGAGCGCCGACGACGGCGGCCCACGCGGCCCAGCCGACCAGGTCCCGGGGCAGCGGGGCGGGGTCGGCCGGCACGAAGCGTTCCCCGGCGTCCAGGTCCCGCAGCTCCTCCGGTTCGGCGGTGCGCCGCGGTGGACCGTCCGGGACGTCCTCGCGGGGCGCCGGGGGCAGCGGCCGCGCCGGGCGCACGGTGCGGCCCTCGGGCCGCGACGGCGCTCCCGGGCCGGCCCCGGGCGCGGCGGACTGCTCGCGGCCGGCCTCGTCGCGGGGCCCGGCTCCCTCGTCGTCGGGTGCTCCACCGGTGCCGGAGGCGGCGTCGTCCTGGCCGGACGCGCCGGGCCCGGGGCTGCGGTCGCCGGGGCCCTCGTCCTCCCAGCGCGCGACGATCTCGGCGAAGGCCGCGTCGACGTCGAGGCGGCCGGCTGCGTCGTCCGGGTCAGCGGGCACAGCTCATCGTGTCACGAGCACCGCGCGCGGTCGAGGCGTTCGCGTCGGCGCGCCCCGCGGCGCGCGGTGGGCCGAGCCGGCCGGTCCGCGGTGCCCTAGGGTCGCGGCTGCGGAAGCGCCGGCCGCGCGCGCCGGCCGGGGGCGAGGAGGCGGCCGGTGCTCTACTGGGTCATCAAGCGGCTGGTGGCCGAGCCGGTGCTGACGCCGGTGCTGCGCCCGTGGGTCCGCGGGCTGGAGAACGTGCCCGCCACCGGACCGGCGATCCTGGCCAGCAACCACCTCTCCCTCGCCGACGCCGTCCTGCTGCCGACGGTGCTGCCCCGCAGGATCACGTTCATCGCCAAGGCGGAGATGTTCACCGGTGCGGGCGTGCGCGGGCGGCTGTTCGGCGGGCTGCTGCGCCGGGTCGGTCAGCTGCCGGTGGACCGCAGCGGCGGGGCGGCCTCCAGCGCCGCCATCGACGGCGCGGTCGAGGTGCTGCGCCGCGGGGAGCTGTTCGGCATCTACCCGGAGGGCACCCGCTCCCCGGACGGGCGGCTGCACCGGGGGCGCACGGGGGTGGCGCGCATCGCCCTGCGCTCGGGCGCGCCGGTGCTGCCGGTGGCGATGGTCGGCACCGGTGAGCTCATGCCGCGCGGGCGGGCGCTGCCGCGGGTGCGCCGGGTGGGGATCGTCATCGGGGAGCCGATGGACCTGTCCCGCTTCGCCGGGCGCGCGGACGACCAGTTCGTCGTGCGCTCGGTCACCGACGAGGTGATGGCCGCCATCCAGCGCCTGTCTCGGCAGGAGTACGTCGACGAGTACGCGCCGCGTCACGGGGGTGCGCCGCCCGCCGTCCCCGGCCCGGGCACCTCCGGGCCCGGCGGTCGCGGCGCGCCGGGGGACCCGCCCGCCTGAGCCGAGGCCGGGTCGGCGCGGGTGATCGCGGCGCGCGCATCGCGGTGACACAGTGGCCCACGTCACATCGACACGTCCGGCACAGCGGCCGGCGGACGGGGGAGGCGCCATGACCGGCACGACGGGCGGCACCGGGGGCAGCGGCACCGGCAGCGGCGGCGCGAGGGAACCCGGGGCGGGGTGGTGCGTGGGCCTGCTGACCGGTGGCGGGGACTGCCCCGGCCTCAACGCGGTCCTGCGCGCGGCCGTCCTGGCCGGCACCCAGCGCCACGGGATGCGCTTCCTGGGCTTCAGCGACGGCTGGCGCGGCGTCCTGGACGGCGACGCAGTGCCGCTGGGCGAGGCCGACGTGCGCCCCTTGCTGGCGCGCGGCGGCACGGTCCTGGGTTCCAGCCGCACCAACCCGCTGGCCGACGGCGTCGAGCAGGGCGTGCAGCGGGTGCGCGCGTCGATGGCCCGCCTGGGCGTGGACGCCCTGCTGGCGGTCGGCGGGGAGGACACCCTGGGGGTGGCCACGGCGCTGCACGAGGCGGGCGTGCCCGTGGTGGGCGCGCCCAAGACCATCGACGACGACCTGTCGGCGACCGACGCCACCTTCGGCTTCGACACCGCGGTGCAGACCGCCGTGGAGGCGTGCGACCGGCTGGTCACCACCGGCGCCTCGCACCACCGGGTCATGCTCGTGGAGGTCATGGGCCGGCACGCGGGGTGGATCGCGCTGCACACCGGCACCGCGGCGGGGGCGCACGTCACCCTCCTGCCGGAGGACGCGGTGGACCTGGACGCGGTCGCCGCGACGCTGCGCGAGGTGCTCGAGCGCGGCGACGCACCGCTGGTGGTGCTCTCCGAGGGCGCGCAGGTGCTGGGGGAGCAGGCGCTGCGCACCGCCGAGCGCGACGCGTTCGGGCACGTGCAGCTCGGCGGCGCCGGGGAGCAGCTGCAGCGCGCCCTGACCGAGCGGCTGCCGGGGGTGTCGATGCGCCTGACGGTGCTGGGCCACCTGCTGCGCGGCGGCACGCCTTCGGCCGCCGACCGGGTCCTGGCGACCCGCTTCGGGCTCTCGGCGGTCACGGCGCTGGCGACGGGCGACCTCGGCACGATGGCGGCGCTGCGCGGGGTGGACGTCGTCCAGGTGCCGCTGGCCGAGGCCACGGGCGTGCTGCGCACGGTGCCGCCCGAGCGGCGCGCCGAGACCGCGGGCCTGCGCTGGTGAACCGCTGCGGCGGCCCCTCCCCAGGCGTCCCCGGCAGCACCGCCGGGGTGGGAGACTGGGCCGCGTGAGCACTGGAACGAGCACCGCGCCCACGGCCGCCTCCTCGATCACGTGGCCGGACCTGCCCGCCGCCCAGCAGCCGCAGTGGCCCGACGCCGCCGCGCTGGCCGAGGTCCAGGCGGAGCTCGCCTCGTACCCCCCGCTGGTGTTCGCCGGGGAGGCGGACCAGCTGCGCGCCCAGCTGGCGGCCGCCGCCCGCGGCGAGGCGTTCCTGCTGCAGGGCGGGGACTGCGCCGAGACCTTCGCCGGCGCCACGGCCGCGGGCATCCGCCGCCGCCTGAAGACCATGCTGCAGATGTCCGCGGTCCTCACCTACGGGGCCGGCCTGCCGGTGGTCAAGGTCGGCCGGATGGCCGGGCAGTTCTCCAAGCCGCGCTCGAGCAACGACGAGACCCGCGACGGCGTGACCCTGCCGGCGTACCGCGGCGACGCCGTCAACGACTACGCCTTCACGCCGGACTCGCGCACCCCGGACCCGCAGCGGCTGCTGCGGGCGTACCACACGTCCTCGGCGACGCTGAACCTCATCCGGGCGTTCACCACCGGCGGCTACGCCGACCTGCGCAAGGTCCACGAGTGGAACCGCGGGTTCGCCTCCACCGCCGCGAACGTCCGCTACGAGGCCCTGGCCCGCGACATCGACAAGGCGATGAGGTTCATGGTCGCCTGCGGCGCCGACTTCGACGCCCTGAAGACGGTGCAGTTCTTCTCCAGCCACGAGGCGCTGCTGCTGGACTACGAGCGCCCGCTGACCCGCACCCTGGACGAGGAGCCCCCGCTGGCCGGGGAGTCCGCGGCCGACGACGTGCGCCGCGGCGGCCCCTACGACGTGTCGGCCCACATGGTGTGGATCGGCGAGCGCACCCGCCAGCTCGACGGCGCGCACGTCGACTTCGCCTCCCGCGTGCGCAACCCGATCGGGATCAAGCTGGGGCCCAAGACCTCCGTCGAGGACGCCCTGGCCCTGGTGGACAAGGTCGACCCGTACCGCGAGCCGGGCCGGCTGACCTTCATCACCCGCATGGGCGCCTCCACGATCCGCGAGGCGCTGCCCGCCCTGGTGGAGGGCGTCACGCGGGCCGGTGCTCAGGTCACCTGGGTGTGCGACCCCATGCACGGCAACACCATCACCTCCGCCAGCGGGTACAAGACCCGCCGCTTCGACGACGTCGTGGACGAGGTCCGCGGCTTCTTCGAGGTGCACCGCGCGCTGGGCACCGTCCCCGGTGGCCTGCACGTGGAGCTCACCGGCGACGACGTGACCGAGTGCCTCGGCGGCGCCATGGACATCGACGACGCCGCGCTGGCCACCCGCTACGAGTCGCTGTGCGACCCGCGCCTGAACCACCAGCAGTCGCTGGAGCTGGCGTTCCTCGCCGCGGAGATGCTCGCGCAGCGCTGAGGTCCCGCGGGCCCGGCCCGCAGCCGGCACGAGGGCCCCGCCGCGGTTCGCCGCGGCGGGGCCCTCGTGCGTCGTCCCCGTGCTCCGCCCCTCGTGGCACGGCGTCCCGGCCGCGACGGGCTCTCAGACCACCGTCACCGTGATCGTGGAGCCCTTGGGCACCGACTGCCCGGAGCCGGGGTCCACCGAGCGCACGGTGCCGAAGATGCCGCCGAGGACCTCCTCCACCCGAACCGTGAACCCCAGGCCCTCCAGGGTGGCGCGGACCTCGGCGAGCTGCTCGCCCTGCAGACCGCCGGGCACCTCCACGAGCGGCGGGCCGGTGGACACCACGAGCTCGACGGTGTCGCCGCGGAACAGGGTGCCGTCGGCGGGCTCCTGGGAGACCACCCGCCCCGCCGCGACCGTCTCGCTGGTGCGCCGCGTCGGCTCGCCCGCCACCAGGCCCGCCTCGGCGATCCGGGTGCGCGCGTCCTCCAGGGACTGGCCCACCACGTCGGGCACGGCCAGCGGCTGGCGGCCCTTCGAGACGACGAGCCCCACCGGGGAGTCGTGCGGGACGGAGGTGCCGGCGGCGGGGTCCGTGCGGATCACCCGGCCCTGCGCGACGTCCTCGCTGAACTCCTCGACGACGGCGCCGACGGCCAGGCCCGCCTCGCGCAGCGCCGCCCCGGCGTCGGCGGCTTCGCGCCCGGCGACCTCGGGCACGTCGAAGTGCTGCACGCCGCGGCTGACCACGAGGGTGAGGGTGCCGTCCTCGCGCACCCGCTCACCGGCGGCCGGGTCGGTGCCGATCACCGTGCCCGCGGGCACGGTGTCGTTGAACTCCTCGCGCCGGTCCACCTGGAAACCGGCCGAGCGCAGCTGCTGGGCGGCTGCCTCGGGGCTGCGGCCGGCCACGTCCGGGGCGGTGGTGAAGGCGCCGGGCCCGGCCATGAACCACCACGACACCCCCGCGGCGACGGCCAGCACCGCCAGGGTCAGGACCATCGCCAGCACCCCGCGCCGGCCGCGGCGGCGCCCGGGCACCGCGACGGCGCTCGCCGCCGGAGCCGGGACGCCCTCGGCCGCACCGTCCCCGGGACCCTCCGCCCCGTGCTCCCCGCCCCGGGCACCGGCCGCGAGCGCCGGGGCGTCCGCGGCCAGGTCCAGGCGCACCGTGGCGCTGCCCCCGCCGGCGGCGGGGCGCGCCGAGCGGACGGCCAGCTCCTCGGGGGTCAGACCCGCACGCACCTGGCGCACCTGCGCGAGCATCTCGCCGGCGTCGTGGGGGCGGTCGTCGGGGTCCTTGGCCAGCGCGTCGAGCACCAGGCGGTCCACCGCCGCGGGCAGGCCCGGCACCAGCGTCGAGGGCACCGGCGGGTCGTCGTAGACGTGCTGGTACGCCACGCGGATGGGGGTGTCGCCGGTGAAGGGGGGAGCTCCCGTGAGCACCTCGAACAGCAGCACGCCCACGCCGTACACGTCGCTGCGCGCGTCGGCGATGCCGCGCGAGACCTGTTCGGGGGCCAGGTACTCGGCGGTCCCCAGCAGGTCGGGGCCGGTCGCGGCGGTGCTGGCCTGGGTGGGCCCCGCCGAGCGGGCCAGGCCGAAGTCGCTGACCTTGACCCGCCCGTCGTCGCCGACGAGGACGTTGCCGGTCTTGACGTCGCGGTGCAGCAGGCCCTTGCGGTGCGCCTCGCCCAGCGCGTCGAGCACCGAGGCGGTCACGTCCAGCGCCTCGCCGACCGTCAGCGACCCCTCCTCGTGGACGACGTCGCGCAGGGTGCGGCCGGTGACCAGCTCCATGACCAGGTACGCCGTCTCCTGGCCGTCGCCGCGCTCGGCGCCGTCGTCGACGCCCTGGTCGAGCACCGACACCACGCCCGGGTGCGCCAGGCGCGCGGCGGACTTCGCCTCGCGCACGAAGCGCTGGCGCGCCACGGGGTCGTGCGCGAGGTCGGCGCGCAGCACCTTCAGCGCCACCTCGCGGTCCAGCCGCTGGTCCTCGGCGCGGTACACGACCCCCATGCCGCCGCGGCCGATGCGGCTGAGCACCAGGTACCGCCGGTCCAGCACGCGCCCGACGAGCGGGTCGGAGAGGATGGCGTCCACGGTCAGCGAGTCTAGGCAGACCCGCGGGCGGGCCCGGGCACCGCCGCGCGCGTCAGCGGAAGCGGGCCTGCAGGGTCTGCACGTTCGCCACGTACCGGCGCGTGTCGTCGTACATGCCGCGCGAGCGCACCGACGCCTGCCCCTGGTAGTAGGACGCGATGGCGATGTCCGGCGGGTTGCTCGCCACGAGCGTGCGCAGGATCGCGACCCCGGCCTTGGCGTTGTCGCGGGCGTCGAAGAGGTCGATCTCCTCGCCCAGCAGGTCCGAGGCCCACTCCCCGGAGGTGGGGATCACCTGCATGGCGCCGATGGCGTTGGCGTGCGAGACCACGCCCATGTTGAAGCCGGACTCCTGGTAGCCGATGGCCAGCGCCAGGGAGGGGTCCACGCCCAGGCGCACGGCGGTGGAGCGGATGATCTCGCGCATCTCGTCGCGGCTGGGGATGTCGGCCTGCGCCAGCCGCGCCCGGTTGGCCTCCACGGCCGCCGCGAGGGAGCCGGCCTGCTCGGAGGCGGGCGGCGCGGCGGGGGTGGCCGTCGGGCGCTGCGCGAGCCGCAGCTCCTGGCCCTCGACGATGAAACCGGTGCGGTCCAGGCCGTTGAGCTCCACCAGGGTGGCGACCGTGGTGCCGGTGGCCGCGGCGATGTGCGACAGGGTGTCCCCCGCGCGCACGGTGTAGGTGTCGGACGCGGTGGTGCCGGTCGTCGTGCCGGTGCTCGCGCCGCCGCCGACCTTGAGGACCTGCCCGGCGCGGATGAAGCCGCGCGCGTCCAGCCCGTTGGCCTCGCGCAGCGCCGCGACGGTGGTGCCGTGCTGCGCCGCGATGGACGTCAGCGTCTCGCCGGCCACCACGGTGTGCTCCGCGGCCGCGGAGCTCGAGGCGGCGGTGGGGGCGGGCACGCGCAGCCGCTGCCCCTCCACGATGCGCGCCTGCGGGCCGAGGCCGTTGGCCTCGGTGATCGCCGCGACCGTGCTGCCGGTGCGCACGGCGATGCCGCTGACGGTGTCCCCGCGCCGGACGACGACCACGGGGTCGCCGTCGCCGGCGGCCGCGGCGGCGTGCGCCACGGTCGGTGCGGCGGCGGGCACCTGGGCGCCGGTGGCCGCGGAGGCGGCACCCGCGGGCACGACCGCGGTGGGGCCCGCCGCGCCGACGAGCGCGGCCGCGGCGAGCCAGCGGCTGCGGCGGCGGGGCTCGTCGGTGCTGGTCGGGTCGTCGCCGTGCTCGGCCATGCGGGGGTCCTCCCGAGGTCGTCCGGTGCTGGGGTGCTCGTTGCCGAGGTGTTCGTGGTGCCGGCTGCCGGTGCCCGCGCTGGTGCCCTGCTGGTCCCTCGCGGCGGCCGGCGCTCGCAACCTACCCGAGCGGTGCGGGCGCACCGGTCACCACGGTGGATCACGGCGCGGCGCGGGTGGGGGAGGCGCGCGGGCGGGCCCGTGGAACGAGTCCCCGGGAGGTGGCACGCTGGGGGGGTGGTCGCACCGCTGAGAGCCGAGATCGCCCGTGAGCCGGGCGACGAACTGGACGCCCTGGTCCCCGAGTGGCTGACGGTCCCCGACGCCGCGGAGGTCGCCGGCGTGGACCTGCGCACCGTGCGGCGCTGGCTGCAGGAGCGCGAGCTGCTCGCCGTGCGGCGCGGCGAGCGCTCGGTGGCGTCGATCCCCGCCGCGTTCGTCACGCCGGAGGGCCCGCTGCACCACCTGCGCGGCACGCTGTCGGTGCTGGCCGACTCCCGCTACAGCGACGTCGAGACGATCCGCTGGCTCTACACGCCGGACGACACGCTGCCCGGCACGCCGATCGACGCGCTCAAGGCCAACCGCAAGACCGAGGTGCGCCGCCGGGCGCAGGCGCTGTCCTTCTGAGGCGCGCACACCGGGGGTGCGCGCGGCGCTCAGGCGGCCGTCCAGCGCGCCTCCCGGCGGCGGGCCAGGCGGGCGCGGCCCAGGCCGGGCAGCGCCACGGCCAGCCGTCGCGGCAGCCCCACCCGCACGCGCCGGCCGAGCACGTCGTGGCCGGCGGCCTCCACGGCCCCGAGGATGCCGCCGTACAGCTCGTAGGCGGTGCGCAGGCAGTCGCGGCTGGTGGGGTGCACCATCGCGATCCCCGGCTCCGCGACCGCGTACAGCTCCCGGGTGCGGGCGATCTCGAACGCCAGCAGCTCGCGCACCGCGGGCGGGGTCGTGCCGGCGCGCCGGCCGGCGAGCAGGTCCTCGCGCGTGACGCCGAAGGCGTCCAGGTCCTCCTGGGGCAGGTACACCCGCCCGCGGTCCAGGTCCTCGCCGACGTCGCGGATGAAGTTGGACAGCTGGAACGCCTCGCCCAGCGCCCGCGCCGGCTCCTCGGCGCCGGGCGCGACGGGTTCCAGGACCGGCAGCATCTGCAGGCCGATGACGGCCGCGGAGCCGTGCACGTACCGGCGCAGGTCCTCGTAGGTGGCGTAGCCGGTCTCGGTGATGTCCATGCGCATCGAGGTCAGGAACGCCTCGACGTGCTCCCGGGGGATGCCCCAGCGGCGCATCGTGGCCGCCATCGCCCGCCCCACCGGGTCCGCCGGGCCGTCCGCGTCGAGGGACGCCAGGAAGGCGTCCGACCACTCCACCAGCGCGGCGGGGTCCGGGTCGGTGAGGGAGTCCACGAACTCGTCGGCGTAGCGGGCGAAGCCGTACAGCGCCCACACGTACGGCCGCTTGGCGGGCGGCAGCAGCAGCGTGGCCAGGTAGTACGTCTTGCCGTGCTCGGCGTGCAGCGTCCGGCACAGCTCGAAGGCCGCGCGCAGCTGCGGGTCGCGCAGCTGCGGGTCGGTGCGGGCGGCGGCGTCGAGGTCGCGGGTGCTCACGGCGCGGATCGTGCCAGGTGCCGGTGCGCGCCGTGAGCCGCGGGGGCGGTGCTCAGCGCCAGGCCCGCGAGCGGTAGGAGGGGTCCGGGCCGGTGATCCGCTCGGCCGCCAGGCG
The DNA here is from genome assembly GCF_050871525.1 of Kineococcus auxinigenes. NCBI lineage: Bacteria > Bacillati > Actinomycetota > Actinomycetes > Kineosporiales > Kineosporiaceae > Kineococcus > Kineococcus auxinigenes. The sequence continues at coordinate 28,552 of NZ_JBKBCT010000026.1, forward strand.
GCCGGAGACCAGCACCATCGGCACGCCGACGCCCGGCTGGGTGCCCGAGCCGGTGAACACGACGTTCTCGCCCCACAGGTTGGCGGGGCGGAACGGCCCGGTCTGCCGGAACGCGTGCGAGGACGCGAACGGGGCGCCGGCCGCCATGCCCTGCCGCTCCCAGTCCGCCGGGGTGATGACGTCCTCGGCCTCCACCGCGTCGGAGAAGCCCGGGTAGCCGCGCTCGGCCAGGACCCCCATCACGTGCTCGCGGTAGCGCGGGGCGAGGCGGTCCCAGTCGATCGGGGACGGCCCCGCGGCCAGCGACGGGGTCGGGAAGAGCACGTAGTAGACGTGCTTGCCCGCCGGGGCCAGGCCCGGGTCGGAGACGGTGGGGCGCGAGACCAGGATGGACGGGTCGCTCATCAGCCGGCCGTCGACCAGCTCCTCGAAGACCTGCTCCCAGGCCGCGCCGAAGTGGATGGAGTGGTGCACCGGGTCGGGGTAGTCGGCGCTGGAGCCGACGTGCATCAGGTAGCAGGACGGCGAGTACGTCAGGTGCCGCACCCGCCACGGGTCGGTGCCCAGCAGGTCGCGGTGCGCCACCGGCAGGTCCGGGTTCAGCACCACCACGTCGGCGCCGAAGCGGCGCCCGTCGGTCGTGATCACCCCGGTGGCGCGCCGGCCGGTGCGCTCGACCCGCGCCACCTCGGTGCCGTAGTGGAACTGCACGCCGTGCTTCTCCGCCGCCGCGGCCATCGCCGTGGGGATGGCGTGCATCCCGCCCTTCGGGAAGAACACCCCCGCCACGGTGTCCATGTAGGCGATGACCGAGTACAGCGCCAGCGCGTCGTACGGCGACATGCCCGCGTACAGCGCCTGGAAGGAGAACATCCGCTGCGTGCGCGGGTCCTTGAGGTGCTTGCCGACCTCGGGGGCCATCTTCTTGAACCCGCCCGCGGCCAGCAGCCGCACCAGGTTCGGCTTGAGCAGGTCCAGCGGGGTGTCGATGTTGGAGTCGATGAAGTCGCGGATCTCGTAGCGGTACAGGTCCCCCACGTGGGCGACGAAGCGGCGGTACCCGTCGGCCTCCGCCGGCCCGCACAGCTCCGCGATCGCCTGCGCGGTGCGCTCCACCTCGGCGGAGACCTCCAGGCGCGAGCCGTCGGCGAAGGTGCCCCGGTACAGCGGGTCCACCGGGCGCAGGTCCAGCCAGTCCTCCACGCGCTCGCCGAGCGCGTCGAAGCAGTCGGCGATCAGGTCCGGCATCGTCAGCACCGACGGGCCGGTGTCGAAGCGGTACTGCCCGTCCGGCACGTCCTTCACGGACAGCCCCGCGCGCCCGCCGGGCACGTCCTCGCGCTCCAGCACCGTCACCTCGCGCCCGGCCGCGGCCAGCCGCATCGCCGCCGACAGCCCCGCCAGGCCGGCGCCCACGACGACGACGCGGTCGGTGCGCCCGCTCACGCGCCGGGTGCGGCCCGGCAGCCAGTCCAGCGCCCGGGACAGCCCCGCGGACCCCGTCGACCCGGCCATCAGGACCTCCTGCTCGTGGCCGCGACGACCAGCTCGTGCAGCGCCTCGCGCGCCGGCTCCGTCAGGGGCGCGGCGTCCAGGGTGCTGCACGCCACGTCCACCTGCTCCTCGATGATCCGCTCCACCCCGTCCAGGGCGCCGGTGTCCACCAGCACCTGGCGCAGCGCCGCCACCCCGTCCGCGTCCAGCGCCGGGTCGCCCAGGCGCTCGGCCACCACCGCCGCCTGGGCGGGGGAGGCGGCCTGCACGGCCAGCGCCACCAGGACGGTGCGCTTGCCCTCGCGCAGGTCGTCCCCGGCGGGCTTGCCCGTCTCGCCCGGGTCCCCGAAGACGCCCAGGACGTCGTCGCGCAGCTGGAACGCCTCGCCCAGCGCCAGGCCGAAGCGGGACAGGTCCGCCAGCAGCGGCTCCGCCGCCCCCGCCAGCGTCGCGCCCAGCAGCAGCGGGTGCTCCACCGAGTACTTCGCGCTCTTGAACCGCACCACCCGCCGGGCCCGCTCCACCGCCCCCGCCGGGCCCAGGCGCACCGAGGACGCCTGCTCCAGCATGTCCAGGTACTGCCCGCCCATCAGCTGGGTGCGCATCGTCTCGAACACGCGCCGGCCGCGGCGCAGGGCGTCGGTGGCCAGCGGCGCACGCTGGTACAGCTCGTCGCTCCACGCCAGGCACAGGTCGCCGGCCAGCACCGCGCCGGCCAGGCCGAAGCGCTCGGCGCTGCCGTCCCACCCCGCGTCCGCGTGCAGCCCGGCGAACCAGCGGTGCGCGGCCGGCTTGCCGCGGCGGGTGTCGGAGTCGTCCATGACGTCGTCGTGCAGCAGCGCCGCCGCCTGGAACAGCTCCAGCGCTGCGGCGGCGGTGACGACGCCCACCTCGGACCCGTCCGGCACACCGCCGTCGGCGCCGCGGAAGCCCCAGTAGCAGAACGCCGGGCGCAGCCGCTTGCCGCCGGCCAGCAGCGTCGTCACCGCCTCCAGCAGCGGCTCGCAGTCGTCGCCCAGTTCGCCGAGCACGCGGCGCTGGTCGTCGAGGAAGCCGGTCAGGACCTGTTCGACCCGCTCGCGCACACCGAGCGCGGCGGCGCGGCGGGCGGGGTCGGGAACCGTCGAGGGCGCGGTGGGGGGCGGCGGCACAGGGGCACTCTAGGCAGGGGGGCAGGACGCGGCGACCGGGCGTGCGCGAGCGGGCCCGGCCGTGAGCGCGCCTACCGTGGACCTCGTGCCCACCCAGCGCGACCCTCAAACGCGCGGTGCCGGCGTGCCCGGTCGCGAGGAGTACCTGCGCCGGTGGTCGCAGCTGCACGGCGGCGCCGCCGCCACCGGCCTGGTGCGTGCCTGGCTGAGCGGCGCGCACGTCCTGGCCCGCCCGCTCGCCGTCGCGCGGGTGCCGCCGGCGGCGGTGACGCTGACGGGCACCGCGCTGGCCGCCGCGGCCGCCTGGCTGGCGCTGACCGCCGGGCCCGGCGGGGCGCCCGCGGTGGCCGTCGCCGTCCTCGTCGCCGCCGGCGGGGTGCTCGACAACCTCGACGGCGCCGTGGCGGTGCTGCGGCGGCGCACCAGCGACCGCGGCGCCCTGCTGGACGCCTGCTGCGACAGGGTGGGCGACGCCGCCTGCGCCCTGGTGCTGCTCGGCTGCGGCGCCCCCGCCTGGCTGGCGGCGCTCGCCGGCGGCCTGGCGCAGCTGCAGGAGTACGTGCGCGCCCGCGCCCAGGGTCTGGGCGTGGACGACGTGGGCGTCGTCAGCGTCGCCGAGCGACCGGTGCGCCTCGCCGTGGCGGCCGGGTGCGCCGCGGCCACCGCGATCGCTCCCGGGCAGGCGCCGTGGGCGCTGCTGGGCGCCGCCGCGTGGGCGGTGCTGGGCGCGGTCGGGCTCGTCCAGGTCGCGGTGGCGCTGGGCCGCCGGCTCTGACCCGAGGGTCAGGCGGGGCCGATCAGGTCGGTCACGATGCGCGCCGACAGCCCCACCAGCGGCAGCCCGCCCCCCGGGTGCGCGCTGCCCCCGACGAGGAACAGCCCCGGCACCGGCGAGCGGTTCGCCGGGCGCAGGAACGCCGAGCGGGCGCCGTCGCTGGAGGTGCCGTAGATGGCGCCGCCGTCGCTGCCGGTGGCGCTCGCGAGGTCCGCGGGGGTGCGCACCTCGCACCAGCGCAACCGCCCCCGCACGTCCAGGCCGCGGCGGGCCATCGTCGCCAGCACCTGCCCGGTGTACCGCTGCACCAGCTGCTCGTCCGCCCAGTCCGTGCCGCCCGGCGCGGGCGCGCCGGGGTCGTGCACGGGGGCGTTGACCAGCACGAACCACGCCTCGGTGCCGTCCGAGGGGCGCAGCGCCGGGTCGTCGGGGGCGCTGACGTAGACGGTCGGGTCGGCCACCGGGCGGCCCGCCGCCAGGTCGGCGAACTCGGCGTCGTAGTCGTCGGGGAACAGCACGGTGTGGTGGCGCAGGCCCGGGGTGCGCCCCTCCAGCGCCAGCAGCAGCACGAACCCCGAGGAGGAGCGCCGCCGCGGGTCCGGCCGCAGCCGCGGGCGCGGCAGCAGGTCGCGGTAGAGGTGCGCGGCGTCCACCGCGGAGACCACCACGTCGGCGCGCAGCTCCTCGCCCCCCGCCAGGCGGACCCCCGCGACCCGGCCACCGGCCTCCAGCACCCGCTCCACCGCGGCGCCCGTGCGCACCCGCACCCCGCGCTCGAGGGCCCGCTCGGCCACCGCCAGCGCCAGGCGGTGCAGCCCGCCGCGCACGTACCAGGCGCCGAACGCCTGCTCCACGAACGGCACGGTCGCCAGCGCGGCCGGCGCCTTCGCCGGGTGCGAGCCGGAGTAGGTGGCGTAGCGGTCCAGCAGCACCCGCAGCCGCGCGTCGTGCAGGTAGCGCCGCCCCAGCGAGCGCAGCGAGGCCCACGGCGCCACCGTGCGCACGTCCGAGGTGCTGCGCGCCAGGCGCAGCAGCGTGCGCGGCCCCTGCAGCGGCGACTCCAGGAACGGCTCGCGCGCCACGTCCCACACCGCGCCCGCCCGGCGCAGGAAGCGCGTCCACTGCTCGCCGGTGCCTGCGCCCAGCGCGGCGTCCAGCGCGGCGGCCACCCGCGGCAGCCCGCCACCGGGCAGGTCCAGCTCGGTGCCGTCGGCGAAGCGGTAGTGCGCCACCGGGTCCAGCGGCACCACGTCCAGCACCGACTCGATCGGTGCGCCCGTCTTGAGGAAGAGGTCGCGCTGCACGGCCGGCAGCGTCAGCAGCGAGGGACCGGTGTCGAAGGAGAAGCCGTCGCGGCTGAACCAGCCGAGCTTGCCGCCCACCTGCTCCGCCCGCTCGCACAGCACGACCTCGTGCCCCAGCGCGGCCAGCCGCGCCGCGGCCGACAGCCCGCCCAGCCCGGCGCCGACCACCACGACCCGGCTCACGGCAGCGCCCGCCCCTTCCAGGTCAGCCCGCCGCGCCGGTGCCGGCGCCAGGAGTCGGCCAGCAGGCCGACCAGCAGCGCCACCGAGGCCGGGTGCCCCAGCGCGTCCGGCAGCGAGCGGCCGCCGGTGCGCTCGGCCGCGGCGTAGCGGCCCACCACCGCGGCGGCGTACCCCACCGCTCCCGCGCGCGAGCCGCCCAGCGCCACCAGCGGCGGCAGCACGTACGTCAGCACCAGCCCCGCGGAGACCGCGAGCGCCGCCGGCGCGGAGCCGAAGGCCGACCACAGCGACTTGGCGTACCCCTCGCGCAGCGCCGGCCAGCTCTCGTACATGCGGCACGTGGCCAGCTCGGTGCCGTCGGCGACCCCGCCGCGACCCCCGACGGCCTTGAGGGCCCGCAGCAGCTCCACGTCGTCCAGCACCGCCGCGCGCACCGCGCCGTGCCCGCCGGCGCGCCGGTACACCGCCGCGTCCACCAGCAGGAACTGCCCGTTCGCCGCCGACAGCGACGGGCGCGGGGAGACCTCCGCCGCCCGCAGCGGCAGCGTCGTCAGCCACGACCACTGCAGCAGCGGCTGCACCAGGCGCTCGCTCCACGTGTGCGCCAGCTGGCGCGGGTACGGGCACACCAGGTCCAGCCCGGTGCCGCGCAGCAGGTCCACCCCCGCGGCCAGGGCGTGCGGGGCCAGCACCACGTCGGCGTCGACGAACACCAGCACCTCGCCGGTGGCCGCGGCCGCCAGCGCCGCGCACGCGTGCGGCTTGCCCAGCCAGCCCGGCGGCGGGCCGTCGCCGCGCAGCAGCCGCACCCGCGGGTCCGTCGCCGCCACGGCCGCCACCACCTCGGCCGTGCGGTCGGTGGAGGCGTCGTCGAGGACGAGGACCTCCAGATCGGGCACGCCCACCTGGTCCAGCAGCGCCGCCAGGCAGGCGCCGACCCGCGCCTGCTCGTCGCGCACCGGCACCAGCACGCTGACCCGGCCGGCGACGGGCGGCGGGTCCAGCGAGGGGGTGCGCAGCGCCCGCGCGTTGAGCAGGGAGTGGGCGGTCAGGGCGGTGGCCGCGGCCGAGCCCGTCCACGTCAGCGCGCGCAGCGCCGCGCGCACCCGGCTCACGCCCGCCGCCGCAGCGAGCGCAGGTACGGGCCCACCGTCAGGCTCATCCCCAGCCCGCCCCACACCGCGGCCGCGGGGCGGCGGAAGAAGACCGCGTTGCCCAGGGTCGAGCCCAGCCAGGTCCAGCCCAGCAGCCAACCCGGCACCGCCTGCGGCACCGCCACCTCCCGCTCCTCGGGCACCAGGGCGTGCAGGGCCGCGCAGATGCTCGTCGCGGTCAGCAGCCAGCCGGCGTAGTTGCTCAGCGGGATGCCGGGCAGGCCGGGCAGGTGCGGGTGCGGGGTCTCGAACCTCCAGTGCCCGGCGGCCGTCATCTGCGGGTCCAGGAACAGGTCCCAGCTCGCCAGCGTCCACGCGGCCGTGCCCACGGCCACCGCGTGCCGCCCCCGGCCGCGGGGGGCCAGCCGGCGCCCCAGCTGCACCGCCGGCCAGGCCATCATCGTCCACGCCAGCGGCACCGCGACCGGCACGTCCAGCACCTGCGGGCCCAGCGTCCCCGCGTAGCGGTAGCGGCCGAACGGCAGGCCGGTGCGGGTGCCGACCGCCTCGGCCACCAGGCCCAGCCCGCCCGCCACCGCCAGCGCCGTCGCGCCGCCGCGCACGCCCGCGCGGCGGGTGGCGTCGGTCACCGCGGCGGCGCAGAACACCCCCACCGAGCCGATGGTGGTGCGCCGCAGCGCCTCTCCCCGCAGCAGCGGGTGCGCGACCTGCGACAGGACCGCGGCGCCGGTGAGCGCACCGGCCAGGGCGGGGGCGAATCGGGAGATCACCTCGCCACTCTAGGGAGGGCTCCGGACACCGCCTCCCGGGGCGGTCGCCCGCCGCGGCCGTCAGGGCGCCCGGCCGGCCAGCGTCCCGGTGACCGAGCGCACCGCGAACCGGGCGAACAGCTCCTCGGCGTACCAGCCCGCCGCCGGGGTGCGGTCCATCACGTCCACGTGCGCGGCGCGCCGGTGCGCGAACTCCCGCAGCGCCGCCGTGGACTCCCACACCGAGAAGGTCCCCTGGTACCCCAGCGGGGCCTCGCCGACGCCCAGCGCGCAGCGCAGCCCCGGCACCCGGTGCAGCTCCGCCGACACCGGCGGCACCGCCCGCCAGAACGAGGCCGCCCGCAGCGGCCGCAGCCGCGCCCGGGTGACCGACGCCACCGGGCCCTCGTGCGAGCGCGCCGCGCGCAGGTCCTCACCCCCGAACGGCTCCCGGCCGCCCCAGCGGCCCCTGCTGGTCAGGGGCGTCATCTCCACCCGCAGGCGCTCGCGGGCCAGGCGCCGCCACGCCCGCACCGTCGCCGAGGACTCGAAGGCGAGCGCGTCCTCCTCCGAGGCCCACGCCACCAGCACCGCCCACCGCAGCGGGTCGGCGTCGCGCACGGTGAAGGTGCGCCCGTCGCCGGTGCCGAGCAGCTTGGCGAAGCGCGCACCGGGCGCGCGGGCCAGCAGGGGGCGGTCCAGGGCCATCCGGGCCAGCGCGCCGGGGACGGCGCGCGGGGCCAAGCCCCACACGTCCAGGGTCACCAGGGCCGGGCGTTCCGCGGCGCGGGGGGTGGGCACCCGCGCGACGCTACGCGGGCCCGGTGCCGCCCCCCGCGGCGGTCCGGTCGGCCCCCCGCCCGACGTCCCGCACGTGCTCGCGCACCAGCTCCGCGACGTCGGCCGGGCGGTCCCACGCCGGCACGTGCCCGCAGCGGTCCCACTCCAGCCAGCGCGCGTGCGGCGGTGCGCTCGTGCGCAGCAGGTGCGAGGGCGGCAGCACCCGGTCGCGCCGCCCGGCCACGACCACGACCGGCACCCGCACGTCGGCCCCGCGCGTGAACGCGCCCGCGGCCAGGCCCGCGTCCGCTGCCGCGTACCCGGCGGCCGAGGCCACGGACAGCACCGCCTCCCGGGCCAGGGCGGCCGGCAGCTCGCGCGGTGCCGCGCTCGTGGCCGCGAACGCCAGGGTGCGTCCCCACCGGGTGGGCAGCGGGTCGAACGGCAGGTGCGGCGCGGCGTTCGCGTACCAGCGCGCGAAGCGCTGACCGGTGGGCAGCAGCGGGGGGCGGCGGCGGGGGGCGGCCCACAGCCCCGCCGGTGCGAGGGCGACCACGCTCGCCACGGCGGGGTCCGCAGGCGCCGGCCCCAGCAGGCCGTCGGGGTCGCGCGCGCCGTCGGCCGCCGCGGCCTCCAGGCACACCCAGCCGCCCAGGGAGTGCCCCACCAGGTGCACCGCCGAGCCCTCCGCCGCGCGCAGCCGCACGGCCGCGCGGCGCAACCGCCGGCCCAGCTCGGCGGCGCGCATGGCGCCGGGCCCCTCGGCCGGGCCGGGGGGCGGGCTGTCCCCGTGGCCGGGCAGGTCGACCAGCAGCAGGCGGTGGTCGTGCGCCAGGGCGGGCGCCACCAGCGACCAGGTGCTCGCCGCGCCGCCGAGACCGTGCACCAGCAGCACGCGGGGCGCGCCGGGGCCGGCGCTGCCCACCTCCCGGACGGCCAGGCCCTCCAGGAGGGCGCTCACCCGATCTCGACCGGGTGGGCGCCCGCCAGCCTCAGCAGCTCGTCGTAGCGGGTGCGGAACAGGGCGCTCGGGTGACCGGCGGGCACCCACAGCACCGGGTGCACGGCCAGCGTCACGTCGACGTAGGTGGGCAGCGGCTCGGTGAGCCCCACGGGGGAGGTGCACCCCGGCGGCGACCCGGTGAGGCGCACGGTCTCCACCTCGCCGACGGGGTGCAGCCGCGGCACGCCCAGCACCGCGGCGAGCACGGGCGGGAACAGGTCGTGGGCGCCGGAGGCCAGCACGAGGACGAGCTGTCCTCCCGGGGCCCGCAGCAGGCTGCTGCGCGCGACGGCCGCCGGTGCCACGCCCAGGTGCCGGGCCACCTCGGCGCTCGTGCGCAGTCCCGCCGGGACCCGCACCACCTCCCCGGTGGCGTCCAGCCCGGCGAGGGCGCGGGCGGTGGCCGTCACGGCGGGGTGCTCGCCGGCGGGCGGCGCGGGCGCGGCGGGGTCCTCGGGGGCCGTGGGGGGAGCGGGCGCGGCGAGCAGACCGCCCGCGGCGGCGGTGCGACCGGCGGTCGTCCACCTCATGCACCCTCACGGTAGGGCCGTCGCGGTCCGGCGTCGCGCCGAGCGGGCGCGCCGGGGAACCCGCTGCGGGGCACCGGGGGAGCAGCAGGTGCCGCCCGCCCGGCAGACCTGTGGACGACGGTCGTTCCGTTGACGCCGAGGGGCGCCCGTGGTGTAGCTTCGAAGAGCGTTCGAACTCGTGTTCGAACGCCGTGGCCGCCCGGCGGCGCGGTCCGGGGGGAGGGGAAGCCCCGCGGCCCGCGCCCCGGGCGTCCCGCGACGAGCCGCTTCCCCCGGCTCGCCCGCCGCGGCAGGCCCGCGGCGCCGGCTGGAGCAGGAGGGGGAAGCAGCGGTGCGACGGTTCTCGGACGAGGTGCACGTGCGGTGCGGGGTCCGCGGGGGCCCTCCCGGTGCCCCGGAACAGGCTCCCGTGCAGTTCGTCTGGCGCGGCAGGCTCTACCTGGTGCGCGCCGTGCTGGGCCGCTGGCGCGAGCGCAGCGCCTGGTGGGAGCAGCCCGCGGTGGCGGCGCTGCACGGCGAGGAGCCGGGCGGAGAGGCATCGGTGAGCTCGCGGCCCCTCCTGGCCCTGGGCGACCTGGAGCGCGAGGTGTTCCGCGTGGAGGCCGCCGTGGGACGGGCCCCGGTGGGCGTCTACGACCTGGCGCACCCCGTGCCGGCGGGCACCGCAGCCCGTGAGCGGGCGGTCGTGTCGGAGGCGGCTGGTACCCAGGACGGTGACGGCGCGTGGCAGCTGCTGCGCGTCAGCGACTGACGTCCGGACGCACCGGAGAGGTGAACCGCGATGACCACCCCGAGGGCTTCTTCCCCCGGCGCCGCCCCCGAGGGTACCGCCGACCGCCCCCGCCCCCTGACCACCGCCGCGCTGGACCTGCTCGAGCGGTGCGAGACCGAACTGCGCGCAGCGGCCGGCACGAGCGACCCGGCCCAGCGCTACGTCCACGCCCACCTGTCCGCCCTGCGCGCCGGCGCCGCGCTCGTCGCCGTGCACGGCAGGCCCACCGCCCCGCGGCGCAGCCAGCCGCGCAGCGTGTGGGAGATGCTGCCGCGCCTGGACCCCGAGCTCGAGCAGTGGGCGCGGCGCTTCGCCGCCACCGCACCCCTGCGGGCCCGCGTGGAGGCCGGCCGCACCGGCGTCGTCGACGCCGCGGCGGCCGACGCCCTCCTCGACGACGCGGTGGGCTTCCACCGCGTCGTCGAGGCCCAGCTCGGGCTCAGCCGGCTGCACCCGCTGGCCAGCTGAGCCGCCCGCCCCACCGCCTCGCCCGACCCACCGCCCCACCGCTGCTCCGTCCTTCCCCGCGGGCGCACCACCCGCCGGGAGGACCCCCGCGTGCCCAGCACCGCCCCCTTCACCCACCTGCACGTCGCCTCGGGCTTCTCCCTGCGCCACGGCGTGTCGTCCCCGGCCGAGCTGGTGGCCCGCGCCGCGGACCTCGGGATGGGTTCCCTGGCCCTCACCGACCGCGACGGCCTGTACGGCGCGGTGAAGTTCGTCCGGGCCTGCACCGCGGCCGGGGTGGCACCCGTCCTCGGCGTCGACCTCGCCACCGCACCCACCGGGCTGGTCGCCGGCCCGCCCCCGTGGGCCGACCCCTCCACCGGGCCCGCCGGTTCCGGCGGTGGCCCCGCCCGGGACCCGGCCCGGCCCCGCCGCACCCCGGTGCGCGGGGGCGCCGCCGTGGATCCCCGCCTGCCGCGCGCCACCGTGCTCGCCCTCGGCGCGGGCAGCGGGCTGGGCCGCGGCGCCGGGGCCGGGGACGGGTGGGCGGCCCTGTGCGGGCTGGTCGGCGCCGCCCACCTCGCGGGGCCGCGGGGCAGGCCGGTCGCCGGCGTGGAGCCGGTCTCCCGGCACGCCGCCGCACCCGCGGGCGGCGCGGCGCTCGCGGTGCTCCTCGGCCCGGCCTCCGAGGTCGGCCGGGCGGTGCTGGCCCGCCGCGACGACCTGGCCCGGGCGGTGCTGCGCCGCTGGCGGGCGGCGCTGCCGCAGGGGTGCCTGCACGTGGAGGTGCTCTGCCACGACGGCCCGCCGGGGACCCCCGGCAGCCTGGAGCACGCCGCGCGGCTGCTGGCGCTGGCGCGCGCTGAGCGGGTGCCCGCCGTGCTCACCGCGGCCGTGCGCCACGCCACCCCGCAGGGGGCCGTCACGGCCGACCTGCTCGACGCCGTGCGCCGGCTCGTGCCGCTGGGCACCCGGCACCTGGACCGCGTCAGCGCCCAGGGCCACCTCGTGGACGGCGACGGCATGGCCCGCACCGCCGGGCGGGTGGCGCGCGCGGCGGGCGGCGGCGACCGGCTCGCCCGGGAGCTGCTGGCCGCCACCGCGGCGCTGGCCGAGCGCGCCCGCCTGGACCCGGCGGCCGACCTGGGCGTCGGGGCGCACCACCTGCCCGACCTCGCCGCCCTGCGGCTGCCGCCGGGCACCGACCCCGACGCCGTCCTGCGGGCGCGGTGCGCGGCGGGCGTGGGCCGCTGCTACCCCGGCGCCGGCGAACGGCACCTGGCCGCGGTGCACCACCGCCTGGACGCGGAGCTGAGCACCGTCGCGCAGGTGGGCTTCGCGAGCTACTTCCTCGCCGTCGCCGACGTCTGCGACCTCACCCGGTCCCTGGGCGTGCGCGTGGCCGCCCGCGGCTCCGGCGCCGGCAGCCTCGTCAACCACCTGCTGGGGATCTCCGGCGTCGACCCCCTCGCGCACGGGCTGCTGGTGGAGCGCTTCCTCAACGCCCGCCGCGGGCAGCTGCCCGACATCGACCTGGACGTGGAGGCCGCCCGCCGCGAGGAGGTCTGCGCCGCGGTGCTGGAGCGCTTCGGCGGCGAGCGCGCCACCTGCCTGTCCAGCGTCGGCACCTACCGGGTGCGCCAGGCCGTGCGCGCCGTGGGCGCGGCGCTGGGCCTGCCGCCCGCCGAGGTCGACGCCGTGGCCACCGCCTTCCCGCACGTGCGGGCCGGTGAGGCCCGCGCCGCCGCCGCCGAGCTGCCCGAGCTGCGGCGCAGCGGCCTGGGCGCCGAGCGGCTGGACGCCCTCTTCGACCTCGTCGAGCGCCTGGACGGCCTGCCCCGGCAGGTGTCGCTGCACCCCTGCGGCATCGTCCTGTCCGGGCCCGGGCTGCTGCGGCGCACCCCCGTGGAGACCAGTTCCCGGGGGTTCCCGATGAGCCAGTTCGACAAGGACGACGTGGAGGACCTGGGGCTGCTCAAGCTCGACGTGCTGGGGATCCGCCTGCAGTCGGCGATGGCCCACGCGGTGCGGGAGGTGGCGCGCGTGGAGGGCGAGCAGCTCGACCTCGACGACCGCGCGCAGGTCCCGCTCGACGACCCGGCGACGTTCCGGCTGGTGCGCTCCACCCGGACCCTGGGCTGCTTCCAGATCGAGTCGCCCGGCCAGCGCGAGCTCATCGGCAGGTTCGGGCCGGAGACGTTCGCCGACCTGGTGGTCGACATCTCCCTGTTCCGCCCCGGGCCGGTGCAGTCGGACATGGTCACCCCGTTCCTGCGCGCCCGGCAGGGGTGGTCGCCCGCGGACGTCCTCGACGAGCGGCTGCGCCCGGTCATGGAGCAGACGCACGGCGTCGTCGTCTTCCACGAGCAGGTGATCGAGATCCTCAGCGCCACCACCGGCGACGACCGCGCCCTGGCGGACGAGCACCGCCGCCGGCTGGGCACCCGCGAGGGCCAGGAGGAGCTCGAGCCGCGCTTCCGGCGCCGCGCCCTGCAGCGCGGCTACGCCCCGGAGACGGTCGAGCGGATATGGCGGGTGCTGCGGGCTTTCGCCTCCTTCGGGTTCTGCAAGGCCCACGCGGCCGCCTTCGCGCTGCCGACCTACCAGTCGGCGTGGCTGAAGACCCACCACCCCGCGGCGTTCCTCGCCGGGGTCCTCACCCACGACCCCGGCATGTACCCCAAGCGGCTCCTGCTGGCCGACGCGCGCACCCTGGGGGTGCAGGTCCTGGGCGTGGACGTCAACGCCTCCGGAGACGCCTACCGCGTCGAGCGGGTCGAGCCCGTCCCCGGGGAGGCCCCGGCCCGCCGTCCCGCCGAGCTCGGCGCGGGGGTGGCCGACGGCACCGGGTACGGCGTGCGGCTGCCGCTGACGGAGGTGCGCGGCACCTCCGCCGACGAGGTCGCCCGCATCGTGGCCGGGCAGCCCTACCGCTCCCTGTCGGACCTGTGGCAGCGGGCCCGCCCCTCGCGGCCGGTCGCCGAGCACCTCGTGCTCGCCGGCGCCCTGGACCGCCTGCACGGCACCGGCGGTGCCACCGGCGCCGGCCGGCGGGGCCGCACCACGCGCCGGGACCTGCTGCTGCAGGTCGCCGAGCTGGAGCGCGCCGGGCGCCGCCGCGCCGGCGCGGCGGTCGCGGGGCAGCTGGCCCTGGACCTGGGCGACGGCCCCGAGGACCTGCCCGCCGCCGGCCTGCCGGAGGTGGGCGGGGCCGAGCGCGTGCGCGCCGAGCTGGAGGTCCTGGGGCTGGACGTCAGCGCCCACGTCCTGACCTCGTACCTGCCGCTGCTGCGGGCCCTGGGCGTCACCCCGGCGCGCGACCTGCTGCGCCGGCGCAACGGCTCGGAGTTCCTCGTGGCGGGCGCGAAGGTCGCCACCCAGACCCCGCCCGTGCGCTCGGGGCGGCGGGTGGTGTTCCTGACCCTCGACGACCCCACGGGCCCGGCCGACGCCGCGTTCTTCGAGGACGCCCTGGAGCAGTGGGCGGGAACGGTCTTCTCCTCCTGGTTGCTGCTGGTGCGCGGGGTGCTGCGGCGCACGGGCCCGCGGGGGGTGTCGCTGCGCGCCACCGGGGCGTGGGAGCTGACCGGCCTGTGGCGGGACTGGCGCGCGGGCGGCGGGGTGCTGCCGCCCGCGCTGCCACCCGCACCGGCGGGCGGGCCGGGAGGCGGTGCAGCGCCGCCGGTGGGGGCGGGGCGCGTCCTGGTGCACCCCAGCGGGTTCCGGCAGTCCCCGTACGCCGACCTGCGCCCGCCCGGTCACGACGTGCGCGACACCCGCGCGGCCGCCCGCGCGGGCGGGGTCCGCGGGCTCGGGCCCGCCGGCCCGCAGGGCCCGGGGTGCTGAGCGGCGCCGCGCCGCGGGTGGCGCCGCGGCCGGCGGCTCCCCGGTGTCTAGGGTGGGGCCCGTCCGCGAGCGCTGGGAGGAACGCGTGGCGAAGGAACGGGGCCGCCCCCGCACGTCGACCGTCCTCTGGGACGGGGTGCAGCGCCTGCTCGCCGACGCCGGTGACGACGCCGGCGCCGCGCGCTCGGTGGTCGACCTCGGCGGCGGCACCGGCGGCCTGGCCGTGCGGGTCGCCGCGCTGGGCCACCGGGTGGTGGTCGTGGACCCCTCCCCGGACGCCCTGGCGGCGCTGGAGCGGCGCACCACCGAGGCCGGCCTGTCCGAGAGGGTCCGCTCCGTGCAGGGCGACGCGGCCGAGCTGTCGACCCTGCTGCCGGCGGGCAGCGCCGACGTCCTGCTGTGCCACGGGGTGCTGGAGGTCGTGGACGACCCCGCCGCGGCGCTGCGGGCGGCGCACGCGACCCTGCGCCCGGGCGGGCGCCTCAGCCTGCTGGTGGCGCAGTGGCCGGCCACGGTCCTGGCGCGGGTGCTCGCCGGGCAGCTGCCGCAGGCCCTGCACGCCCTGTCCGGCACCGAGCACCGCTGGGGCGGCACCGACCCGCTGCGCCGGCGCTTCGACCGCGCCTCGGCGACGGAGCTGGCCGAGGCGGCCGGCTTCACCGTCACCGAGGTGGAGGGCACCCGCACGTTCAGCGAGCTGGTGCCCGCCGCCTGCGCGGAGGCCGAGGACGGCGCCGCGCTGCTGCGCGAGCTGGAGGCGCTCGCGGCGCGCTCGCCGGAGCTGCTGGCGCTGGCCGGGCACCTGCACCTGCACGCCCGCCGCTGAGGCCGGCGCCCGGCGCGCCGCCGGGCGGGGCGGGTGAGCCCGGCGCCGGCCCCGTCCCCGGACGAGGCCGGGTGCACGGTGCTGCACGTCGCGGTGGACGACTTCCGCGTGAGCGTGCAGCTGCGGCGGCGCCCGGAGCTGCACGGCACCCCCGTCGTCGTCGCCGGCGGGCGCGGCGTGGTGGTGTGCGCCACCGCGCAGGCGCGCCGGCGCGGCCTGCACCCGGGGGTGCCGCTGAGCAGGGCGCGACGGCTGTGCCCGGAGCTCACCGTGCTCGCCGCCGACGAGGCCGAGCACGCCCGAGCGTGGGCGGGCGTCCTGGAGGTCCTGCGCTCCCTGACCCCCGTGGTCGAGCCGCTCGGCCCGGGGGCGGCCTTCGTCGACGTCTCCGGGGCGGTGCGCCGCCTGGGCGGCCCGGCCCGGGTGGGGGAGCTGGTGCGCGACGCGGTGGCCGACGAGCAGGGCCTGACCTGCTCGGTGGGGGCCGGCGCGACCAAGCTCGTCGCCGAGCTGGCGTCCGCGGCGGCCGCCCCCGACGGGTTCGCCCTGGTCGGGCCCGCCCGGACGGTGGCGTTCCTGCACGCCCTGCCTGCCGGGGCGCTGCCGGGGGTGGGTGCCGCCACCGCGCGGGTGCTGGAGCGGCTGGGCCTGCGCACGGTGGCCGACCTCGCGCACACGCCGGTCACCACGCTGGCCCGGGCGCTGGGGGACGGGCCGGGCCGCCGCCTGCACGCCCTGGCCTGGGGGCGTGACGAGCGGGCGGTGGTGCCCGCCGCGGTGCGCGGCACCGGCGCGGAGCGGACCTTCACCCGCGACGTCGACGACCCGCGCGTCGTGCACCGGGAGCTGCTGCGGGTGGCCGCGCGGGCGGCGGCGCGGGCGCGGGCCGCCGGGGTGGCCGGCCGCACGGTGGTGCTCAGGGTCCGCTTCGCGGACTCCACCGCGCTCACCCGCTCCCGGACGCTGCCCGAGCGCACGGACGTCACCCGGCTCGTGCACGCCACGGCCCGGGACCTCCTCGACGGGCTGGGCCTGCAGCGGGCCCGGCTGCGCGGGGTCGGGGTGCGCCTGGAGGGCCTGGCGCCCGCCGCGGGGCAGCCGCACCAGCTGCGGCTGGGGGAGCGGGTGCTCGGCTGGCGCGAGGCCGACGGCGCGGTGGACCGGGCCGGTGCCCGCTTCGGTGCCGGGAGTGTGAGACCGGCCACGTTGCTGGAGCCCGCGCAGGGCGACGCGCCGTGGTGCGGAACTCCGCTCGGTGCCCCGGACGTTGGAGCCCTGCAGGAGTGGGAGCCCCCGGGAGCACTACCCGGCGGCTCCGAGTGGTGGACCATGTGCTAACCCGAGTTTCGCCGACCGTCCGCGGGACTTATCCTCAACAGACAACGTGCGCACGCCAGGAGGTACAGGTGCCGCTCTCGGAACATGAGCAGCGTCTGCTCGAGCAGATGGAACGTGCGCTGTCCGCGGACGATCCCAAGTTCGCCAACGCCATGCGGGGTTCCCGCCACGGTCGCGCCGCTCGCCGGCGCCTCGTCATCGGCGTCGCAGCCGTCGTGGCCGGACTCGTGCTCCTCGTCGCCGGGGTCAGCACGAGCCAGATATGGCTGGGAGCGGGCGGTTTCATCGTCATGCTCGCCGGCGCGATCTGGGCGTTCTCGCCGGCGCGGGGAGCGGGGGGCTCCGTCGACGGGCAGCCCGGTGCCGCTCCGCCGCGACCGGCCCGGCCCGGCCGGACCCGGCGCAGCGGGTCCTTCATGAACCGCATGGAGCAGCGCTGGGACCGCCGTCGCGGCGGCCAGTGGTGAGCGCCCGGCTCCACGGGGAACCGACCCCGCGCAGGGGCTCGCGCTGACCGCCACCGATCAGCGGGCTCCCCGCTGATCGGTGGCGCTGAGGGGCCCGCACGCCGTCGTGGCGTGCGG
>NZ_JBKBCT010000160.1:0-701 GCF_050871525.1 Kineococcus auxinigenes
AACGGCCCATCGACCCCGGCCGCCGGCGGAGCCAATGTCACCACCGCGTGGGATTCGACCAAGGGCGCAAGCTCGGTCTACGTGGCCGTCATCGACACGGGCCTGCTGACCAACCATGAGGATCTGGCGGGTGCCAACATTCGCCCGGGCTACGACTTCATCAGCAACGACGCCTACCACTCCACGCCCGACCCAGTGAGCCACAACACGGTGCCGCTGGGCTTTGTGGAGAACGATCCACTCGACACGGCGGCGGGTCGCGATCCCAATCCGTCAGACCCTGGCGACTGGGTGACCTCGTCAGAGACAACGCTTTACCCCAGCTACTGCGGCACCGCAGGGAGTCATAGCGACAGCAGCTGGCACGGCACCTTCGTGACCGGCCAGATCGTCGCGCAACACAACTCGGTGGGCATTGCCGGCATCGCACCCAATGAGACCATCCAGATGGCGCGGGCGCTTGGCATGTGCGGCGGCACCACGTCGGACATCATGGACGCACTGGCCTGGGTAACGGGCGAGAGTGGCGTACCTGGTGCCAGCGGAGTTGCGCTGCCGGTCAACGCGCCGAAGCCGCAGGTGGTCAACATGAGCCTGGGTGGTGCGGGGGCTTGCTCCAGGGCCGAACAAGCAACCATTACCGCAGCAAGAGCGCGTGGCGCAACCATCGTGGTGGCAACCGGGAACGACGGTGCTCCGAC
>NZ_JBKBCT010000027.1:0-45144 GCF_050871525.1 Kineococcus auxinigenes
CAACGACCGGCAGACGCGTCAGGCAATTGACTTGCTTAGTTTGACCTCTGATCTCGAAACCCCCACCCCCCTGGCGAGGAGGATGGAGGAACAACACCAAAGGAATCCCCAACAACCCACCCACAACGGGTGAGCTGCCACGGGGTTGATTGATTTGGCATCAACACTTGGCACACTGTTGAGTTCTCAAGAACCGGACGCACCCCGTACCCAACCCCCTCACGAGGACCAGCTAAACAGGGGCAACTTTCCCACTGTAACCAGGAACCAGGCCAACCTGCAACCCATTCCCGATCAAGCTTGCCGCACCACCCACCCGCAGCAGACCCCCGCGGCCTCCCGGCCCCGGCGGCCGCCCCGTCCGGGCGACGAGAAGAACAGTACGCCGCCCCGGGCCCGACCACCAAATCCACGTCGGGCCCGAGACGGACCCCCTACTGCTGCAACGGAAGTGCTACTGCCGCTAGGGACTTCCGACCGCGGCGCAGCACGGCGTAGCGCCCGTGCAGCAGCGGAGCGCCAGCCGTGGCGTCGGCCAAGGTGGCGTCCGTGTCGACGACCTTGGTGTTGTTCACGTACGCGCCACCCTCGGCGATGGTGCGCCGCGCGGCGCTGCGGCTGGGCGCCAGGCCGGTCTCAGCGAGCAGCTGCGCCACCGGCACGTCCAGGGACTCGGGCGTCGCGGTGGGCAGCTCCTCCAGGGCGCCGGCCAGGGTGCGCTCGTCGATGCCGGCCAGGTCGGCGTGCCCGCTGCCCCCGAAGAGGGCGGCGGACGCCTGCTCGACTGCCTCGGCGGCCTGGTCACCGTGCACCAGGGCGGTGACCTCGTGCGCCAGAGCACGCTGGGCTGCGCGGGCCTTGGGTGCTTCGCGCGCCTGCCGACCGAGCTCGGTGATCTCCTCCCGGCTGCGGAAGGAGAACGCCTTCAGGTAGCCCTCGACCTGGGAGTCCTCGGCGTTGAGCCAGAACTGGTAGAAGGCGTAAGGGCTGGTCAGGTCCGGATCCAGCCACACCGCCCCGGCTTCGGTCTTGCCGAACTTGGTGCCGTCGGCCTTGGTCAGCAGCGGCGTGGCCAGCGCGTGCACCGTGGCGCCGTCGACCCGGCGCACCAGCTCGCACCCGGCGGTGATGTTGCCCCACTGGTCCGAGCCGCCCAGCTGCAGGGAGCACCCGTGCCGGCGGTGCAGCTGCAGGTAGTCGTTGGACTGCAGCAGGACGTACGCGAACTCGGTGAAGGAGATGCCCGTGCTGGCGAGGCGCTTGGCCACCGCCTCGCGATCCAGCATCCGGTTCACGCTGAAGTGCTTGCCCACGTCGCGCAGCAGCTCGATCGCCGTCATCGGCCCGGTCCAGTCCAGGTTGTTCACCATGGTCGCGCCCGCCGGACCGGTGAAGTCCAGGAACGGCGCGATCTGAGCCTGGATGCGCCCCACCCAGCCGGCGACCGTGTCCGGGTCGTTCATGCTCCGCTCCGCGGACGGGCGCGGATCACCCACCAGACCGGTGGCACCACCGACCAGGACCAGCGGCTTGTGACCGGCCTGCTGCAGGCGCTTGGCGGTCAGCACCTGCACCAGGTGACCGACGTGCAAGCTGGCCGCGGTCGGGTCGAAGCCCACGTAGTACGTCAGCGGACCGGCCTGCAGCGCGTGGTGCAGCGCGGCCTCATCGGTGGAGTGCGCCACCAGGCCCCGCCACTGCAGCTCGTCCCAGACGTCGCTCACGACTCGACTCTCCTCACTCCGTGGCCGGGCGCCGTTCGCCCCGCCGGGCCCCAGCCTGCCCGATCAGGAGCGCCGGGGGCGACGCGGTACCGCGGCGCGGTACGTGGAGACGCTCGGGTCCCCGGTGATCCACGCACGCCACGGGGTGGGCGCGCCGGCACCCGCGACACCGACGCGGGGGCCCCAGGAGACGGCGGAGTCCGGTACCGGCTCACCCGCCAGGACCCGCAGGGAGCCGTCGGCGCACACGTCGGCCCCCCCCTGCTCGCGGGCGATCGCGAGCGCCTGCGTCAGGCGCGCCGGCCCTCGGGCCAGGTCGGCGTCGCGCCGTGCCGCCCGGCGGCGTCCCCGCGCCAGGTCGAGCCCCTCGACGACCTCACCCGCCCTCAGCAGCACGGCCGACGCGGTGCCCTCCTGACCGGTGACGAGGTTCACGCACCAGTGCATGCCGTAGGAGAAGTACACGTACGCGTGGCCGGCCGGGCCGAACATCACCTCGGTCCGCGGTGTGCGGCCGCGGAAGGCGTGCGAGCCGGGGTCGGCCTCGCCCGCGTACGCCTCGACCTCCGTGAGGCGGGCCGCGACGGCACCCTCGGGCGTCTCGTGGCGGACCACGCGGCCCAGCAGGTCGCGGGCGACGTCGAGCACCTCGCGGGCGAAGAACTCCCGCGGCAGGGCCGTCACGGGCACGCCCACGCCCGGTGCTCGGCCAGGACCGAGCGGGCCCGCTCGAGCTGCTCCGCCACCCGCGCCGGTGCCGTGCCGCCCACCGCGTCGCGGGAGGCCAGCGACCCGGCGGTGCTCAGCACGCCCTTCACCTCGGGGGTCAGGTGCGGGGAGATCGACGCCAGGTCGGCGTCGGTGAGGTCCCAGAGCTCGACGGAGCGGCCCTCGACCTCGCTGCGCTCCTCGCACCGGCGCACGCACGCACCGGAGAGGTGGTGCGCCTCCCGGAACGGCACCCCCTGGCGCACCAGCCACTCGGCGATGTCGGTGGCCAGGGCGAAGCCCTGCGGCGCCAGGGCGGCCATGCGCTCGGTGTGGAAGCGCAGCGTGCCGACCATGCCGGCGACCGCGGGCAGCAGGACCTCCAGGGTGTCGACGGCGTCGAACACCGGCTCCTTGTCCTCCTGCAGATCGCGGTTGTAGGCCAGGGGCAGGCCCTTGAGGGTGCTCAGCAGGCCCGTCAGGTCACCGATGAGGCGCCCCGCCTTGCCGCGCGCCAGCTCGGCGACGTCGGGGTTCTTCTTCTGCGGCATGATGCTCGACCCCGTGGACCAGGCGTCGTGCAGCGTGACGAAGGAGAACTCCTTCGTCGCCCAGAGGATCACCTCCTCGGAGATGCGGGACAGGTCCACGCCGACCATCGCGGCGACGAAGGCGAACTCGGCGGCCACGTCGCGCGCGGCCGTGCCGTCGATGGAGTTCTCCACGCTGCGCTCGAACCCGAGCTCCTCCGCGACCGCCTGCGGGTCCAGGCCGAGGGAGGAACCCGCCAGCGCGCCGGAACCGTACGGCGAGACGGCCGCGCGCGCGTCCCAGTCGCGCAGCCGCTGCACGTCGCGCAGCAGGGGCCAGGCGTGGGCCAGCAGGTGGTGGGCGAGCAGCACCGGCTGGGCGTGCTGCAGGTGCGTGCGCCCGGGCATGGCCGCACCGGGGTGCGCGGCAGCTTGCTCGACGAGCGCGTCGACGACGTCGAGGACCCCGGCGGCGACCACCCGGGCGTGCTCGCGCAGGAACATCCGCAGCAGCGTGGCGATCTGGTCGTTGCGCGAGCGCCCGGCGCGCAGCCGTCCGCCGACGTCCGGGCCCACCCGCTCGACGAGGGCCCGCTCCAGGGCCGAGTGCACGTCCTCGTCGTCCTGGGCGGGCGTGAAGGCGCCGGAGTCGACGTCGGCCTCCAGGGCGTCGATGCCGGCCAGCAGGGCCTGCAGCGTGGCGTCGTCCAGGAGTCCGGCGCGGTGCAGCACGCGGGCGTGGGCGCGCGAGCCGGCGAGGTCGTGGCGGGCCAGGCGGAAGTCGAAGTGCGTGGACTTCGACAGCGCGGCCATCGCCTCGGCGGGACCGCTGGCGAACCGCGCTCCCCACAGGCCCTTCTCGGCCTGCTGGTGCAGCTGCTGCTCGGTCACGGGGTGTCTCCTTCGTCGGGGTCGGGCGTTCGGACCGGGGTGGGGGCGTCCTCGCGACGGGCCAGGGCGAGGAAGCGCGCGGCGACGTCCTCGCCGCCCGCCGGGTCGCGGGAGATGACCAGGACGGTGTCGTCGCCGGCGATGGTGCCCAGGACCGAGGGCATGACGCAGTGGTCGACGGCGCTGGCCAGGAACTGCGCGGCGCCCGGCGGGGTGCGCAGGACGACCAGGTTGGCCGAGGCCTCGGCGGACACCAGCAGCTCCTCGCACCAGCGGGCCAGGCGCGCGTCCAGGACCTCCTGCCCGACGCCGCTGCGCGGGGTGCGGTCGCCGCCCTCGGCGGGCAGGGCGTACACCAGTCCGCGGTCCCCGTCGCGGACCTTCACCGCGCCCAGCTCGACGAGGTCGCGCGAGAGCGTCGCCTGCGTGACGGCCACCCCCTCGGCGGCCAGGTGGGCCGCCAGCTCGGTCTGCGAGCGCACCGGCGAGCGCGCCAGCACCGCGGCGATGCGGTCGTGCCGGAACGCCTTGGTGCCGCTGCCGGTGGCCGCCACGTTCACCGCGACGCCGCGAGGAGCCAGACGAGCAGGGCCTTCTGGGCGTGCAGGCGGTTCTCCGCCTCGTCCCAGACCACGGACCGCGGCCCGTCGAGGACCTCGGCGGCGATCTCCTTGCCGCGGTAGGCGGGCAGGCAGTGCAGGACGATCGCGGCGGGGTCGGCGAGCGCCAGCAGCTCGGGCGTCACGGCGTAGGGGGTGAAGCGCTGCAGGCGCTCGGCGGCGTCCAGGCCCTCCTGGCCCATGCTGATCCACGTGTCGGTCACGACGACGTCGGCGCCGGCGGCGGCCTCGCGGGGGTCCTGGGTGACGGTGACGGACCCGCCGGTCCCGGCGGCCACGGCGCGGGCGCGCTCGAGGACCGCGGCGGACGGCAGGTCGGTGGCCGGGGTGGCGATGCGCACGTGCAGCCCGGCCGTGGCGCCGCCCAGGGCGTACGAGTGGGCCATGTTGTTGGCCCCGTCGCCGAGGTAGGCCATCGTCAGCCCGCCCAGCCGGCCCTTGTGCTCGGCGATCGTCTGCAGGTCCGCGAGGATCTGGCACGGGTGGTAGTCGTCGCTGAGGGAGTTCACCACCGGCACCCGCGAGTGCGCGGCCATCTCCTCCAGGCGGGACTGCGCATGGGTGCGCCACACGATCGCGGCGACCTGCCGCTCCAGCACGCGCGCGGTGTCGGCGACGGGCTCACCGCGGCCCAGCTGGGAGCCGGCGGCGTCGATGACCAGCGGTGCCCCGCCCAGCTCCGCGACCCCGACGCTGAAGGAGACGCGGGTGCGGGTCGAGGGCTTGTCGAAGAGCAGGGCGACCGTGCGCGGACCCTCCAGCGGGCGCTCCGCGAAGCGGTCGGCCTTCAGGCGCGCGGCCAGTGCGAGGACCTCGGCCTGCTCGGCGGGGCTCAGGTCGTCGTCGGCGAGGAAGTGGCGGGTGGTCACGAGTCCTCCGCGGGGTTCTGGGCGGCGTCGAGCACGGACGGCAGGGCGTCCAGGAAGGTGTCCGCCTGGGCGGTGGTGAGCACGAGCGGCGGCGCCAGGCGGATCGTGTCGGGACGCACGGCGTTGACGATGAAGCCGCGGGCCAGCGCCGCCCGCACGACCGCGGCGGCCACCGGCGCGCCCAGGGCGATGCCGAGCAGCAGGCCCTCGCCCCGCACGCCGGCCACCAGGGGGTGGCCCAGGGCCGAGACCCCCTGGCGCAGGTGGGTGCCCACGGTGCGCACGCTCGCCAGCAGCCCGTCGCGCTCGAGCGCGTGCAGGGTCGCCAGGCCCGCGGCGGCGGCGACGGGGTTCCCGCCGAAGGTGGTGCCGTGCTGCCCCGCTCCCAGGAGCGCGGCGTTGTGGGTGCCGAAGGCGATCGCGGCACCGACGGGGACGCCGGCGCCGAGGCCCTTGGCGAGGGTCACCACGTCGGGCACGACGCCGTCGTGGCGCAGTTGCTGGTGGGCGAACCACTCCCCGGTGCGCCCGACGCCGGTCTGCACCTCGTCCAGGACGAGCAGGGCGCCGTGGTCGGCGGTGATGCGCCGTGCCGCGGCGAGGTAGCCGTCGGGGGCGGGGACGACCCCGCCCTCGCCCTGCACGGGCTCGAGGAACACCGCCGCCGTGGCGCCGTCGACGGCGCGGCCGAGGGCGCCGACGTCGCCGTAGGGGACGAACTCCACCCCGCCCGGCAGCGGCTCGAACGGTGCGCGGTAGGCCTCCTTGGAGGTGAGCGCGAGGGCGCCCATCGTGCGGCCGTGGAAGGCGTCCACCGTGGCGACGACCTTCGGCCGGCCGGTGCGGCGAGCCATCTTGAACGCGGCCTCGTTGGCCTCGGCACCGGAGTTGCAGAAGAAGACCCGGGAGCCCTGCGGGGCGCGGGCGACGTCCAGCAACCGCTCCGCCAGGGCGATCTGCGGGACGGTGGCGAAGAAGTTCGAGACGTGGCCCAGGGTCGTCAGCTGGGAGGTGACCGCTGCGACCAGCAGGGGGTGGGCGTGCCCCAGGGCGTTGGTGGCGATGCCGCCCAGCAGGTCCAGGTAGCGCGTGCCGTCGGCGTCCCAGACGTAGCAGCCCTCGCCTCGCACCAGGACGCGCTGGGGAGTGCCGTACGTGCCCATCAGGGCCGAGGAGTACCGCTGCAGCCACTGCTGCCCGCTGCCCTCGGTGACCGGCAGGGCCTCCGAGCCCCCCGCGGTCTGCACCGTGCCGTCCACCGCTCCGCCTCCCGCGTGGTTCACGGCACGACCATCGTGCCGTTGCCGGAGGTCGTGAAGACCTCCAGCAGGACCGAGTGCGCCAGCCGGCCGTCGATGACCGTGGCGCGGGGCACCCCGCCGCGCACCGCGCGCAGGCACGCCTCCATCTTGGGGACCATGCCGGACTCCAGGGACGGCAGCAGCTGCTCGAGCTCCCCGGCGGTGATCTCGCTGACGAGGGACTCGCGGTCCGGCCAGTCCGCGTACAGCCCGGCGACGTCCGTCATGACGACGAACTTCTGCGCCCCCAGGGCCACGGCGATGGCGGAGGCGGCGGTGTCCGCGTTGACGTTGAGGACGGAACCCGGCACGAGCAGGCCGTCGTCGTCGACCTCGGGGGCGATGGTGGAGATGACGGGGATGCGGCCGGCGGCCAGCAGGTCGTTCACCGCCGCGGGGTCCACGCCGACGACGTCGCCCACCAGGCCGACGTCGACGGGTTCACCGCCGACCAGGGCGGGGCGGCGGCGCGCGCGCAGCAGACCGGCGTCCTCGCCGGACAGGCCCACCGCCAGGGGGCCGTGCGCGTTCAGCAGCCCGACGAGCTCACGGCCGACCTGTCCGGTGAGGACCATCCGCACGACGTCCATCGCCTCGGGCGTGGTCACCCGCAGACCGCCGCGGAACTCGCTGGCGATGCCCAGGCGCTGCAGCATCGCGGAGATCTGCGGTCCGCCGCCGTGCACGACGACGGGACGCAGGCCCGCGGTGCGCAGGAACACCACGTCCTCGGCGAACGCGCGCTTGAGCTCGTCGTCCACCATGGCGTTGCCGCCGTACTTGAGCACGACGAGGGCGCCGTGCCACTTCTGCAGCCACGGCAGGGCCTCGACGAGCACGCCCGCCTTGTCCTCGGCCGTCAGGTTCGTCAGGTCGCTCATGTGGAGTAGGCGCTGTTCTCGTGGACGTAGGCGTGGGTGAGGTCGTTCGTCCAGACGGTGGCGGTGTGCTCGCCGGCGTGCAGGTCGATGCGCACGCGCACCTCGCGCCCGGTGAGGTCGACGGTGGACGGGTCGGCGCCGGGAGCCCCGCCGACGCAGACCGGCACGCCGTTGATGCTGACGTCCATGGCCTGCGGGTCGAACTCGGCGGAGGTGGTGCCGACCGCGGCCATGACGCGGCCCCAGTTGGGGTCCTTGCCGAAGACGGCGGCCTTGAAGAGGTTGCTGCGGGCGACCGAGCGCCCGACCTCGACGGCGTCGTCCTCGCCGGCGGCCCCGACGACCTCCACGGCGATGTCGTGCTCGGCGCCCTCCGCGTCGGCGACGAGCATCCGGGCCAGGTCGGCGCACACGCGGTGCACGGCGGCGTCCAGCTCGCCCGGCGCGGGGCGGGCACCGCTCGCCCCGCTGGCCATGAGCACGACCGTGTCGTTGGTCGACATGCACCCGTCGGAGTCGACGCGGTCGAAGGTGGTGCGGGTGGCCGCGCGCAGCGCCCGGTCGAGCTCGGCGGGCTCGGCCACGGCGTCGGTGGTGAGCACGACGAGCATGGTGGCCAGGCCCGGCGCGAGCATCCCCGCGCCCTTGGCCATGCCGCCGACGGTGAAGCCCTCCCCCTGCGCGACGGCCTGCTTGGAGACGGTGTCGGTCGTCATGATGGCCGTGGCGGCCGCGGAGCCGCCGGTGGTGGCCAGGGCGGCGTGGGCGGTGCGCACCCCTGCGAGGAGCTCCTCGCGGGGCAGCTGCACCCCGATCAGCCCGGTGGAGCACACCACGACGTCGGCCGCGCCGCACCCGCTCAGCTCACCGACGAGCTCGGCGGTGGCGTGGGTCGTCCGGAAGCCCTGCGGGCCGGTGAAGCAGTTCGCGCCGCCGGAGTTCAGGACCACCGCGCGCACGTGCCCGTCGGCGCTGGCCCGCTCGCTCCACAGGACCGGGTGGGCCTTGCAGCGGTTGGAGGTGTAGACGGCCGCGGCGGCGTCCAGCGGCCCGTCGTTGACGACCAGGGCGACGTCGGGCCGGCCGCTGGCCTTGAGGCCGGCGGTGGCGCCGGCGGCCCGGAAGCCGGCGGAGGCGGTGACGCTCACGGAGCCACCCCCACGGCGCTCAGCCCGGTGCCCTCGGCCAGCCCGAGGGCGGCGTTCACGCTCTGCACGGCTCCTCCCGCGGTGCCCTTGGTGAGGTTGTCGAGGGCCGCCACCACGACGACGCGTCCGGTGTGCTCGTCCACGGCCAGCTGCAGCACGGCGGCGTTGCTCCCCAGGACCGCGGCGGTGCTGGGCCAGCGGCCCTCGGGCAGCAGGTGGACGAACTCCTCGCCGTCGCACGCCGCCTCCCAGGCGGCGCGCACGTCACCGGCGGCGGCACCGGGGGCGAGCCTCGCGGTGCAGGTGGCCAGGATGCCCCGGGGCATGGGCGCCAGCGTCGGGGTGAAGGACACCGACACCGGCCCGCCGGCCGCCAGGGCCAGGTTCTGCTCGATCTCGGGGGTGTGGCGGTGCCCGCCGCCGACGCCGTAGGGGCTCATGGAGCCCATGACCTCCGCCGACAGCAGGTGCGGCTTGAGGCTCTTGCCGGCGCCGGAGGTGCCGGAGGCGGCGACCACGACGACGTCCTCGCCGGCCAGCAGCCCGGCGGCGAACCCGGGGGCCAGGGCCAGGCTCACGCTCGTCGGGTAGCAGCCCGGGACGGCGATGCGCCGGGCACCGGCCAGGCGCTCGCGCTGCTTGCCCCCGCCGGCCAGCGACAGCTCGGGCAGGCCGTACGGCCAGGCCCCGGCGTGCTCGGAGCCGTAGAACCGCTGCCACTGCGCGGGGTCGGTGAGCCGGTGGTCGGCCCCGCAGTCCACGACGAGGACGTCCTCGCCCAGCTCGGCGGCCACGGCCGCCGAATGGCCGTGCGGCAGGGCGAGGAAGACCACGTCGTGCCCGGCGAGGACCTCGGCCGTGGTGGGCTGCAGCACCCGGTCGGCCAGCGGCAGCAGGTGCGGCTGCAGCTCACCCAGCGCGGTGCCGGCGTTGGAGGCGCCGGTGAGCGCCCCGATCTCCACGTGCGGGTGCTGCAGCAGCAGCCGCAGCAGCTCACCCCCGGCGTAGCCGCTGGCGCCCGCGACGGCGACCCTGAGCCGACTCCCTGGATCCATGCGCATGACCATACACCGAGCTGCGTAGTCATGCACAGGGTGGTCAGGACAGCGGGTCGTCCGGGCCGTACGGCACGACGTCCAGGCTGCGGGCGCGCGGCGCCAGACCGGCGCGCGCGGCCGCGGCCAGCGACGCGGGCGTGTCCGTGCCCGCCCGCACCAGCCGACCCGCCCACGCGTCGAGCTCCCCGCGCGCCACCGCCAGCACCAGCGCCACCACGTCGGCGGGATCCGTCCACTCGGTGCGCTCGGCGTGCACCGCCATGGAGGTGGACATGGCCGTGCGGACCACGCCCGGGGACACCTCGAAGGCCAGCACGCCGTGCTCGCGCCCGGCCGCCGTCACCGCGCCGCCCAGGCGGAACAGCGCCGCCTTGCTGGCACCGTAGGCGGCGTGCAGGGGCGCGTCCTTGTGCGCCGCTCCGGAGCTGAGGTCGACCACCCGGCCGCCGCCGCGGGCCACCATGCCGGGGACCACGGCGTGCACCAGGTGGAAGGGGCCCAGCACGTTGGCCTCCAGGACGCGGCGCACCTCCTCCAGGTCCGCCTCCCACGGCACGGCCTCGTCGGCCTCGATGCGACCGGCGCAGTTCACCAGCAGCGTGGTGCCGCCGAGCTCCGCCTCCAGGGCGTGCACCGCCGCGGCGACGCCGTGCGCGTCGGCCACGTCGACGCAGGTGCCCACCGCTCGCCCGCCCGCGGTGGTGACCTCCTCCACGACCTCGTCCAGCGCCACGGCGTCGCGGGCCAGCGCGCCGACCGACCAGCCCGCACCCGCCAGGCCCAGGACCAGCTCGCGGCCGATGCCGCGACTGGCGCCGGTGACCAGCGCCACGCCCGGAGCCACGCCGGCAGCCTCAGCCACGCTGCACCGCCCCCGTGCGGCGGGCGGCCTCGGCGACCGCGGACTCGCGCGCGGCGCTCGCCTCCTCCGCGGTCAGCGTCCGGTCCGGCGCCCGGAAGCGCAGCGCGTAGGCGAGCGACTTGCGCCCCTCGCCCACCTGCGAGCCGGTGTAGACGTCGAACAGGCGCACGTCCTCCAGCAGCTCGCCGGCGCCCTCGCGCAGCGCCTGCTCCACCGCGCCGGCCGCGACGTCCTCGTCGAGCACCAGCGCGACGTCCTGGGTCGCGGCCGGGTACCCGGACAGCTGCGCCACCTGCGGGCTCGCGCCGACCTGCGCGAGCAGGACGTCGAGGTCGAGCTCGAAGGCCGCCGAGCGCGCGGGCAGCTCCAGGGCCGCGAGCGCCGCGGGGTGCAGCTCACCGGCGTACCCGACCGGGTGGCCCGCGGGCGTGCTGACGCGCGCGCACCGGCCCGGGTGCCAGGGCGCGTGCTCGGCCGCCTCGACGACCACCCGCACGCCCAGCGCCGCGGCGAGCGTGCGCACCGCGTCGACCGCGTCCGCCCACAGCACCGGCTCACCACCGCGGGCGAACCCCTCGGCGGAGGCGCCCGGGCCGCGCCGCACACCCGTCAGGACGCCGGCCACGTGCAGCGGCTGCGGGGGCACCGCGGCGCGCAGGGCGGTCAGCTCCTCCTCCGCCGGGCGGGTCGCCACGCCCGGCAGCGGAGCCGGGCCCGCGCCGGGCACCGGGTGCGTCACGGCGCCGAACTCCACCAGCGCCAGGTCGCGCAGACCCCGGGAGAGGTTGCGGCGCACCACCTCGACGAGGGAGTCCAGCACGCTGGTGCGCATCAGCGGCTGCTGCTCCGACAGCGGGTTCGCCAGTCGGAGCGCCAGTCGCCGGGGGTCGTCCGCGGGCAGCCCCTGCGCGTCGTGCACCGCCGCGGCGACGAAGGGGTAGGAGAGCACCTCGACGAACCCGTCGTCCACCAGGGCGCGCGCGGCCGAGCGCCGCGCGCGCTGGGCCGCCGTCAGGCCCCGCCCGGCGGGGGCCGCCGGCAGCACCGAGGGGATGGTGTCGTAGCCGCGCAGCCGCGCGACCTCCTCCACCAGGTCCACCGGCTGGACCAGGTCCGGGCGCCAGCTCGGCGGCACCACGCTCAGCTCCGGGCCGTCGGCCGTCACCGCGCAGCCGATCTGCTCCAGCGCCCCGACCACCTCCTGCTCCGTGAACGGGGCGCCCACGATCCGCTCCACGAACGCCACGGGCATGCGCAGCGGCTGCGCCGCGGCGGGCTCGCCGACGTCCGTGGCCGCCGGGTCGGCGGTCCCGCCGCCGTGCTCGACCAGCATCCGCACGGCCAGCTCGGCCACCCGTGCCGCGATCGCCGGGTCGACGCCGCGCTCGAAGCGCTTGCCGCTCTCGGTGTGCAGCCGGTGCCGGCGCGCCGTGCGCGCCACCGAGACCTGCGCGAAGCGCGCCGCCTCGACCAGCACGTCCGTGGTGGAGGCCGACACCTCCGTGGCGGCACCGCCCATGACGCCGGCCAGCGACAGCACGCGGGAGGTGGACGGTTCCCCGGGCACCTCGTCGGTGATGAGCAGGTCCTCGGCGTCCAGGACGCGCTCGACGTCGTCCAGGGTGGTCAGCCGCTCCCCCGCCCGGGCACGGCGCACCACGAGCTCGCCCTGCAGCGTCGCGAGGTCGTAGGCGTGCAGCGGCTGCCCGGTGGCGAGCATGAGGTAGTTCGTGACGTCCACGGCCAGGGAGACGGGACGCATGCCCGCCTGGCGCAGCCGGTCGGCCACGAACCGCGGGGTCGGCGCCGCAGGGTCGATGCCGCGCACGACGCGGGCGACGAAGCGGTCGCAGCCGGCCGCACCGCGGATCGGCGCGTCGTCGGCCAGGCGCACCGGGTACCCCGGGTCGCCCGCCCCGGGCACCTCGACCTCGACGGGGTCGTGGAACACCTGCGCCACGGGGCGGCGGGTGCCGTGCGCGTACTCGCGGGCGATGCCGCGCACGCTGAAGCAGTACCCGCGGTCGGGGGTGACGTTGACCTCGACGGTCTCCTCGGCCAGGCCCAGCAGCGCCAGCGCGTCCTGGCCCGGGGTGACCGGCGCGCCGGGCAGGAACCGCTCCAGCACGATGATGCCGGAGTGGTCGGCGCCCAGGCCGAGCTCCTTCGCCGAGCAGATCATCCCGTCGGACACGTGCCCGTACGTCTTGCGGGCGGCGATCGCGAAACCGCCCGGCAGCACCGCGCCCGGCAGCGCCACGACGACGCTGTCGCCGGCGGCGAAGTTGTGCGCGCCGCAGACGATGCCCCGGTGGCCGTCGGGACCGTTCAGCTCGGGCCCGACGTCGACGTGGCACCAGTTGATCGTCTTGCCGTTCTTCTGCGGCTCCGGCGCCAGGTCCAGCACCCGGCCGACGACGAGCGGGCCCGTCACCCCGGAGGTGTGCACGCCCTCCTCCTCCAGGCCGACCCGCACCAGGGCCGCGGCGACGTCCGCGCCGCGCGCCCCGGGTTCGAGGTCGACGTGCTCGGCCAGCCAGCTCAGGGGCACGCGCATCAGAGCTCGTCCTCCCCCGCGGCGGCGTCGGCCGGCACGCGCCCGCCCAGGACGTCGGCCACCCCCGACGCCGAGAGGTCCTCCACGCCGAACGCCCGGCTGAACCGCACGTCGCCCTCCACCATGTCGCGCATGTCCGTCACCCCGTTGCGGAACATCAGCGTCCGCTCGATCCCCATCCCGAAGGCGAAGCCCTGGTAGCGCTGCGGGTCGATCCCGCACGCGCGCAGCACGTTCGGGTTGACCATGCCGCAGCCGCCCCACTCGATCCAGCCGCGCTCGGCGTCCCGGCCCAGGGAGAAGCGCAGGTCCAGCTCGGCGCTGGGCTCGGTGAAGGGGAAGAACGCCGGGCGCCAGCGCGTCTGGACGGCGTCGCCGAACATCGCCCGGGCGAAGTGGTCCAGGGTGCCCTTCAGGTGAGCCATCGTCAGGCCCTCGTCGACGGCGATGCCCTCCAGCTGGTGGAACACCGGGGTGTGCGTGGCGTCCAGCTCGTCGGTGCGGAAGACCTTGCCGGGGCACACCACGTACAGCGGCACCCCGCGGGCGAGCAGCGAACGCGCCTGCACGGGCGAGGTGTGCGTGCGCAGCACCAGCCCCGAGGAGGTGCCGCCGTCCTCGTCGGCGACGTAGAAGGTGTCCTGCATCTGCCGCGCCGGGTGGTCGGCGTCGAAGTTCAGGGCGTCGAAGTTGAACCACTCCGCCTCGACCTCGGGCCCCTCGGCGACCTCCCACCCCATCGCGGTGAAGACGTCCGCGACCCGCTCCGTGAGCAGCGGCAGCGGGTGGCGCGCCCCCCGCTCCGGGCGGCGCGCGGGGAGGGTGACGTCCACGACCTCCGCGCGCAGGACCCGCTCCTCCTCCTGGGAGCGCAGCACCTCGGTGCGCTCGGCGACCGCCTGGTTCAGGCGGCCGCGAGCGGCGCCCACGCGCTTGCCCGCGGCGGCCTTGGCCGGGCCGGGCAGCGAGCCGATGGCCCGGTTCGCCAGCGCCAGCGGGCTGCGGTCCCCGGCGTGGGCGAGGCGGGCGGCCTTCAGCTCCTCCAGGTCGCCGGCGGCGGCCACCGCCGCGAGCGCCGCGTCGAGGGCGGCCTGCACGGCCTCCTCCCCCAGCGGGCCGTCGGCCGCCTCGGCGGCGGGTTCAGCAGGCATCGGGTGCGACGTCTCCTCCCGGTCGGCGGCCGGACGTCCCCGGCCGCGGGCATCGGGGTGATCCTCGCAGACGCCCCGGGCGCGGCGTCACCGTGGAACGTCACCGCGGGACGTCACCGCGGGACGTCACCGCGGGACGTCACCGCGGGACGTCACCGCGCAGCGGGCGGTTCGCCGGCCGGCAGCCGGACCCGGAAGCGCGCGCCCCCGGCCGGCGAGGCGGACACCTGCACGTCCCCGCCGTGGGCCTCGACCAGGCCGCGGGTGACGTACAGGCCCAGGCCCGTGCCGCTGCGGCTGCCGCCGTGCCAGAACTTGGAGAAGACGTACGGCCGGTTCTCCGGCGGCACGCCCTCACCGGCGTCGTCGACCGTCAGCACCACCTCGCCCGGCTCGGCGGGGTCCAGCGCGGGGTCGTGGGCGAGCGTGATGACCACCGTGCCGGCACCGTGCCGCACGGCGTTCTCGACCAGGTTGGTGACCACCTGCGCCAGCCGGTCCGGGTCCGCCCACAGCTCCGGCAGCCCGCCGGCCAGCCGCAGCTCGAAGCGGTCGTCCTCGTAGCCGGCCACCCGCAGCCGCTCGACGTGCTCGCGCACCAGGGCGGGCAGGTCCACCGGCCGGCGGTGCACGTGCAGGCGCCCGGTGTCGACGCGCGAGACGTCCAGCAGGTCGCCCACCAGCCGGGTGACGCGCTCGGCGTCCGCCTGCACCGTGGTGAGCATGAGGCGCTTCTGCTCGTCGGTGAAGCGGTCCCAGCGGCGCAGCAGGCTGGCCGTGAACTGCTTCACCGACGTCAGCGGGGAGCGCAGCTCGTGGGCGACGGTGGCGATGAGGCTGGCTGCGTCGGACTCGGCGCGCCGCCGCTCGCCGGTGCCGCGCAGGGCCACCACCGCCCGCTGCACCTGCCCGTCCCCGGACCGCACGTAGCGGGCGGTCACGAGCAGCTCGCGCCCGCCCGGCAGCAGCAGCATGCGCTCGGAGTGTCCGTCGGAGGAGTCGAGGGAGGGGTCGGCGACGTCCCACCAGCGCCGTCCGGAGGTGTCCTGCAGGGGCAGCGCGCGGCGCACGTCCGAACCCACGAGGGCGTGCCGCTCCCGGCCCAGCAGCGCCGCGGCGGCGGCGTTGACGGCCGTGATGCGCCCGTCCGCGCCGACGAGCACCACCCCGTCGGGCAGCTCGTCCAGCGGGACGAGGGCCGCGCCGCCGGCACCGTCCGCGCCGGCGGTGCGCTCGTGCGGGGGCAGCACCGGGAGCGCCGCCGCGGCAGCGGCCGCGGTCGTCCCCCTCGGCTCGGGCACGGGCCGAGGCTAGGGCATGGGCGGCGGATCACCGCGCCCGGCGACGCACCGGCCCGTGCGGTCTCAGCGCCGGCGCTGGGCGCGGGCGCTGGCGTACAGGCACACCACCGCGGCGGTGGCGAGGTTCAGGCTCTCGGCGCGCCCGTGCAGCGGGACGCGCACGACGGCGTCCGCGGCGGCGCGGCCGGCGTCGTCCAGGCCCGCGGCCTCGTTGCCGAACAGCCACGCCGTGGGGGCGGTCAGGTCGACCGGCGCCCCCGCACCGGCGGCGGCGGCGTCCGCGAGGTCGTCCAGGTCCAGCGCCCCGGCGCCGTCGGCGGCCAGCACCGCGCAGCCGGCGCGCTGCAGGTCCCGCACGGCGTCGTCCAGCGGCACGCCGACGACCACGGGCAGGTGGAACAGGCTGCCGGCGGTCGAGCGCACGCACTTGGGGTTGAAGACGTCCACGCTCCCGGCGGTGAGCACGACGGCGTCGGCGCCCGCGGCGTCCGCGGCGCGCAGGACCGTGCCGGCGTTGCCGGGGTCGCGCACGCGGTCCAGCAGGGCCACCAGGCGCGGGCGGCGGGCCAGGACGTCCTCCAGCGCGGTGGTCGCGGTGGGGCACACCGCCACCAGGCCCTGCGGGGTCACGGTGTCGGTCATGACCGCCAGGACGTCCTCGGCGACGGTCCACACGCGCACGCCGTGCTCGGCGGCGGTCGTCACGATCGCGGCGTGGCGCTCGGCGGCGTCCTGCGTGGCGTACAGCTCCAGCACCACCGGCGCAGGTCCGGCGACGTGCGCGGCCACGGCCTCGCGCACGGCCTGCGGCCCCTCGGCGAGGAAGCGCCCGTGCCGTGAACGCGCCGCACGCCCGGTCAGCGACCGCACCGACCGGACCCGCGCGGAACGCGGATCGGTCAGCACGGCCGCTGCCGGGCGTGCGGGGTCGTGCCGGCGCTGCTCAGGCAGCGGAACCCTCGGCGACCGGGGTGGCCGGCACGGCGGCCTTGGCGGTCTTCACCAGGGCGGCGAACGCGGGAGCGTCCGAGACGGCCAGCTCGGCCAGCATGCGGCGGTCGACCTCGATGCCGGCGGCCTTCAGGCCCTGGATGAACCGGTTGTAGGTCATGCCCTCGGCGCGTGCCGCGGCGTTGATCCGCTGGATCCACAGGCGGCGGAAGTCGCCCTTGCGCGCCTTGCGGTCGCGGTACGCGTAGACGAGGGAGTGGGTGACCTGCTCCTTCGCCTTGCGGTACAGCCGCGAGCGCTGGCCGCGGTAGCCGCTGGCCTGCTCGAGGACGACGCGACGCTTCTTCTGGGCGTTGACTGCGCGCTTCACGCGTGCCACGGGGGTTCTCCTTGCTCGTCGTGCGCGGGCGTCAGCGGGCCGTCGGCGACGGCCGCGCGCTCCGCGCGGGGGGTGTGCGGGTGGTGGCGGCGGTCAGCGGCCCAGGAGCTTCTTGATCTTCTTGACGTCCGCGGGAGCCACCACGGCGTCCATGGAGAGACGGCGGGTGCGGGTGCTCGGCTTGACCTCGAGCAGGTGGCGCTTGTTGGCGCGCTCGCGCATGACCTTGCCGGAGCCGGTGATGCGGAACCGCTTCTTGGCGCCGGAGTGGGTCTTGTTCTTGGGCACGGGGGGTCTCTCCTGTGGTCGGTGCCGGGTGGTGCCCGGCGCGGGTCTGTCGGCGCACCGGACCGGGCCCGCCGGCAGGGGGCGGGCCCGGTCCAGCGGGCCTGGCGTCAGGACGCGGTGGCGGCCGTCTGGTCGGGCTGCGCGCCCTCGTCCTGCGAGGGCTGCGACACGCTCTCGGCCTGCTCGGCGGCTTCGGAGTCCTTGCGGCGGCGCTCCTCGGCCTTGGCCTCGGCCTTCTTCTTGTGCGGCCCGATGACCATCACCATGTTCCGGCCGTCCTGGCGCGGCGAGCTCTCGACGCTGCCGAGGTCGGCGACGTCCTCCGCGAGGCGCTGCAGCAGCCGGAAGCCCATCTCGGGGCGCGACTGCTCACGACCGCGGAACATGATCATCACCTTGACCTTGTCCCCCGCCTTGAGGAACCGCTCGACGTGGCCCTTCTTCGTGGCGTAGTCGTGCGGGTCGATCTTCAGGCGGAAGCGGATCTCCTTGAGGATCGTGTTGGTCTGGTTCTTGCGCGCTTCGCGGGCCTTCATGTCGGACTCGTACTTGAACTTGCCGAAGTCCATGAGCTTGCAGACCGGCGGTCGCGCCGTCGGAGCGACCTCGACCAGGTCGAGACCCGCTTCGTCCGCCAGCCGCAGCGCGTCCTCGACGCGCACGATGCCGACCTGTTCACCGTTGGGGCCCACGAGCCGCACCTCGGGAACACGGATGCGGTCGTTGATGCGGGGCTCGCTGATGTGCTGCTCCTTCGTCGTCGGGCGGGGCCGCCGGACACGGAGAAGGCCCCCGTGCTCGGACGTGCACGGAGGCCTGCCTGATCCGGCACCGCGGCGCACGAGGGCGACGACGACGCCTTGCTCTCC
The DNA here is from genome assembly GCF_050871525.1 of Kineococcus auxinigenes. Taxonomy (NCBI): domain Bacteria; kingdom Bacillati; phylum Actinomycetota; class Actinomycetes; order Kineosporiales; family Kineosporiaceae; genus Kineococcus; species Kineococcus auxinigenes. The sequence goes on from NZ_JBKBCT010000027.1 coordinate 18,089, forward strand.
CGCGGACGGGAGAGGGACCGGGACCCGCGGCGCGCGTGCGCACCGGGGTGGGAGGAGGCCTCCGCTTCACGCTCCGGCCCCACGAACGCCCGCCCGCGCCAGGCGCGGACCGGTGACGTGAGCCGGTCGGTCACCTGTCAGGGTAGCAGCATGCAGCCCGACCCCACCTCCCAGCCCGTGGACCCGGCTCACGACCCGGCCCAGGACCCGACGCGGGAACTGGCCCGCGACATCGCCGACGTGCCGGCCGTCGAGGTCGTCACCACGGCCGCCGTGCACCTCATGAGCGCCGCGGCCGTCAAGTGCGGCCTGGCCGAGGGACCCGACGCCGCCGACCACCTGGACCTGGCGGAGGCACGCATCCTCATCACGGCCCTGGCCGGCCTGGTCACGACCTCCGCGCCGGACCTCGGCGGGCAGCACGCGCGCTCGCTGCGCGACGGCCTGCGCTCCCTGCAGCTGGCGTTCCGGGAGGCCTCCCCGGTGCCGGACCCGCCGGGCAAGGGGCCCGGCGAGCGGCTGACCGGCAGCGTGGTCTGAACCACGCCCCGCCCGCCGCGCTCCCGGCCCGGCGCAGTGGTTGAGTGTCGCAGGACCGGGGCACCGGCCCCGCGGGACGGAGGACGAGGACACGGTGAGCGAGACGGTGAGCGAGACGGTCAGCTACACGCTGAGCAGCCGCACGGGCGGGACCCGCAGGAGCGACCTGGCCCGCTTGGTGCTGCGCGCGGGGGTGGGCGCGACCCTGGCCGCGCACGGGGCGCAGAAGCTGTTCGGAGCCTTCGGCGGCGGCGGGCTGGAGGGCACGCAGGGCGCCATGCACGCCATGGGCTTCCGGCCCGGCCGGCGCAGCGCGCTGGCGGCGGGCCTGGCGGAGACGGGCGGCGGGGCGCTGCTGGCCCTGGGCCTGGCCACCCCGGCGGCCGGTGCCACGGCGGCGGCGACGATGGCCGCCGCGGCCACGGTCCACGCCCCCAACGGCTTCTGGGCCACCTCCGGGGGGCTGGAGTACCCGGCCGTGCTCGGGCTGGCCAGCACCGCCCTGGCCGTGGCTGGCCCCGGGCGCTACTCGGTGGACCGCCTGCTGGGCGACGCCCTCAACAAGCCGTGGATGCCGGCGGTCGCGCTGCTGGCCGCCGGGGCCGGCGCGGCGTGGACCATCCGCCAGCGCCGGACCGCGGTGGCCGCCGACGCGCAGGAGGCGGCCGACGCGCCGGCCGACGCGCCGCAGGCCCCCGTCGCGTCCTGAGACGCCCCGACCGGCGCCCCGGAGCCCCCGCGGGAGGCTTCAGGGCGCCGGCAGGAGCGTCAGCTCCAGGGACTCCGCACGCTCGGCCACGACCCGGCAGGACCCCAGCCGCTCGGCCAGCCGGGCCGTGAGCGCCTCCACGCCGGCGCGGTCCAGCCCGGGAAGCACCCCGACGACAATGCGCAGCTCCGCGGTGCTCCCGGCTTCCAGCCGCACGCCGCGCACCTGCACCAGGTCCGCCAGCGCATCCGTCACGGCCGCCTCCACGGCGCCGTCGAAGGGCGCCGGCACCCACTCGCGCTCCTGCGCGAGCGCACGCAGCGCGGTGCCGCGCACCACGAAGCGCACCGGGCCGGCCGGGTCCAGCACGAGCACCTCGCAGCGCTCCTGGACGCCCGAAAGCGCCGCCCGGGCGGCGGGCACCGGCACGGGCCGCGCGTCCGCGCGCCAGGAGGCCAGGGCGTCCAGGTCGGTGAACAGGGGCAGGCCCCGGCGGCCGTCGGGCTGCGTCAGCAGAGCCAGCGCCATGTCGGCGCTCTTGTCCCCCGCGGGACCGGCGGCCACGACCTCCTGCTCCCCGAGGACGGCGACGACCGGGGCGAAGACCCTGCTGGCCGCCAGCTGGGCCACCACGCGCGCCTCCGCCCGCAGCAGCCGCTCCGGGGAGGCGCCGCCGGCCCGGGCCTCGGCCCACTCGCCCAGCGCCCGCGCCAGCCCGGGCGCGCGCCGGCCCTCGTCCCCGGTGAAGGGGTTGGGCAGCAGGGTGCGCCCGGCCCAGGGGACACCGGCGGAGTCGGCGCCCCCTGGGCCGGGGGTCGGCGCGGTCAGGGCCGGCCCGCGACGTCCAGGGCCTGCGGCAGGGTGAACGCCCCCGCGTACAGGGCCTTGCCGACGATGGCGCCCTCCACGCCCGCCTCGACCAGCTCACGCAGGGCGCGCAGGTCGTCGAGGCTGGAGACGCCGCCCGAGGCGACGACCGGGGCGCTGGTGCGCGCGCAGACCTCGCGCAGCAGCTCGGTGTTCGGCCCGCGCAGGGTGCCGTCCTTGGTGACGTCGGTGACGACGTAGCGGGCGCAGCCGTCGGCGTCCAGGCGGGCCAGGACGTCCCACAGGTCCCCGCCCTCGCGGGTCCAGCCGCGCGCGGCGAGCGTGGTGCCGCGCACGTCCAGGCCGACGGCGATGCGGTCGCCGTGGCGGGCGATGGCGGAGCGGGTCCAGTCCGGGTCCTCCAGCGCGGCGGTGCCCAGGTTCACCCGGCGGCAACCGGTGGCCAGGGCCGCCTCCAGGGAGGCGTCGTCGCGGATGCCGCCGGACAGCTCCACGGCCACGTCGAGGCGGCCGACGACGTCGGCGAGCAGCTCGCGGTTGGAGCCGCGCCCGAAGGCGGCGTCGAGGTCGACGAGGTGGATCCACTCGGCGCCGGCCTCCTGCCAGGCCAGGGCCGCCTCCAGGGGGGAGCCGTAGAAGGTCTCGCTGCCGGCCTCGCCCTGCACGAGACGGACGGCCTGACCGTCGGCGACGTCGACGGCGGGCAGGAGCTGCAGGCGGGGGGCTCGCGGGGAGGTGCTGGTCACGGGCGGGGAGTCTACGGACGCCCCGGGGCCGCGGGCGCCGGGCCGTGCGCGGCCAGCACCCGCGGGGCTCAGCCCAGCGAGGCGACCCAGTTGCGCAGCAGCTGCGCCCCGGCGTCGCCGGACTTCTCCGGGTGGAACTGGGTGGCCGCCAGGGCACCGTTCTCCACGGCGGCCACGAAGCGGACCCCGTGCTCGGCCCACGTCACCTGCGGCGGCTGGACGCGCCCGGCGGTGGTGTCCACGAAGTCGAAGCGCTGCACGGCGTAGGAGTGCACGAAGTAGAACCGCTCGTCCTCCACGCCGTCGAACAGCACGGAGCCGTCCGGGGGCTGCACGGTGGACCAGCCCATGTGCGGCACGACCTGCGCGGGCAGGCGCTCGACGGTGCCGGGCCACTGGCCCAGCCCCTCCTTGACCCCGTCGCCGGGCTCGGTGGAGGTCTCGAACATCACCTGCAGGCCCACGCAGATGCCCAGCACCGGGCGTCCGCCGGCCAGGCGCTGGTCGACGATGGAGCCGCCGCCGATGGCCTCCAGACCGGCGTTGACGGCGGCGAAGGCGCCGACCCCGGGCACCAGCAGCCCGTCGGCCTCCAGCGCGGCCTTCCGGTCACCGGTCAGCTCCACGTCGGCACCGACGTGCTCCAGCGCGCGCACGGCGGAGCGGACGTTGCCGAAGCCGTAGTCCAGGACGACGACGCGCCTGCTCACAGGGCTCCCTTGGTGGACGGCACGCCCTGCACGCGCGGGTCGGGCTCGACGGCGTAGCGCAGGGCGCGGGCGAGGGCCTTGAACTGGGCCTCGACGACGTGGTGGGGGTCGCGGCCGGCGAGGACGCGCACGTGCAGGGCGATCTGCGCGTGGAAGGCGAAGCTCTCCAGCACGTGGCGGGTCAGCGAGCCGGTGAAGTGCCCGCCGATGAGGTGGAGCTCCTGCCCGTCGGGCTCACCGGTGTGCACACAGTAGGGGCGGCCGGAGACGTCGACGACGACGTGCGCGAGGGCCTCGTCGAGCGGGACGGTGGCGTCGGCGAAGCGGCGGATGCCCGTCTTGTCGCCCAGGGCCTGCCGGAACGCCTGGCCGAGGACGATGGCGGTGTCCTCCACCGTGTGGTGCACGTCGATGTGGGTGTCGCCCTTCGCGCGGACGGTGAGGTCCACCAGCGAGTGCTTGCCCAGGGCGGTGAGCATGTGGTCGTAGAACGGCACCGTGGTGTCGATCTCGGTGCGCCCGGTGCCGTCGAGGTCGAGCTCGACCAGGACGCTGGACTCGGACGTGCTGCGCTCGATGCGCGCGGTGCGGCTCACTTCTTCTCCCCGTCGACCTCGGTCAGCGCCTCGCAGAACGCCGCCATCTCGTCCTCTGTTCCGATGCTCACCCGCAGCCAGCCGTCGGGGCCGGTCTCGCGGATGAGGACCCCGCGCTCCAGCAGGCCCTGCCAGACGGCGTGGCGATCGGCGAAGGTGCCGAACAGCGCGAAGTTCGCGTCGGAGTCGGCGACCCGGTACCCGTTGCCGCGCAGCCACTGCACCGTCTCGTCGCGACGGGCGCGCAGTTCGTCGACGGTGGACAGCAGCGTGGCGGAGTGCTTCAGCGCGGCACGCGCGACGGCCTGCGTGACGGCCGAGAGGTGGTACGGCAGGCGCACGATGCGCAGCGCGTCGACGAGGGCGGGGGCGGCGGCGAGGTAACCCACGCGCGCACCGGCCAGGGAGAACGCCTTGCTCATGGTGCGGCTCACCGCGAGGTTGCCGTGGCGCGGCAGCAGCTCCAGCGCGCTGGGCACCCCGGTGCGGCGGAACTCCCCGTACGCCTCGTCGACGACGACGACCGCGCGCTGCGGCAGCGCGTCCACGGCGTCGAGGACGGCCTCGACCGTGGCCGGCGGCAGGGCGGTGCCGGTGGGGTTGTTCGGGCTGGCCAGCAGCACCACGGAGGGGCGGTGCTCGGCGATCTGCGCGCGGGCGTGCTCGACGTCGAGGGTGAAGTCGTCGGCGCGCCGGCCGGTGACCCAGCGGGTCAGGGTGTCGCGCGCGTACTCCGGGTACATGGAGTAGGTGGGCGCGAAGCTCAGCGCGGTGCGGCCCGGACCGCCGAACGCCTGCAGCACGTGGAGCATGACCTCGTTGGAGCCGTTGGCGGCCCACACCTGCTCCGGCGTCAGCTCGGCGCCGGACTCGGTGCGCAGGAACGCGGCGAGGTCGGAACGCAGGTCGAGGAACTCGCGGTCCGGGTAGCGGTTCAGGCCGCTCGCGGCACGGGCGACGGCCTCGGCGATGTCGGCGACGACCTCGGGGGCGACCGGGTACGGGTTCTCGTTGACGTTGAGCACCACCGGCACGTGCAGCTGCGGGGCACCGTAGGGGTGCTCGCCGCGCAGGTCCTCGCGCAGCGGGAGGTCGTCCAGGGTGGTCCCCCGGGCCGGCGGGCGCGTGGTGTCGGTGGTCACGGCGGCATCATCCCAGAGGTGCGCAGTGCGGCCGGACGGCCCGGCCGCCGCCTAGCATCGAGGGGTGAGACGCCTCGCCACCGCCCTGACCTGCCTGGCCCTCGGCCTGGGGGCCGCCTCGTGCAGCACCTCCACCGACAGCGGCGCGAGCGCGGACTGCACCCTGGACGGCTGCACGGTGACGTTCCCGCGCGACGGCCGGCCCGAGGTGTCGGTGCTGGGCGTGGAGGCGACGCTGCTGGAGGCCGGGGACGGTTCGGCGCGGCTGGAGGTGGGCGGGCAGGAGGTCACCCTCGACGTCGGCACCGAGGCGCAGGTGGCCGGGTTCACCGCGGGGCTGGACCGGGTCACCGACTCCGAGGTCGTCGTCGTCCTGCAGCGCTGATCCCGGGGGTCAACGCAGCACCGAGGCCTCCCCCGCGGCCGCCACCGCCTCGACGTCGGCGAGCGAGGCCGCCGAGGAGTCGCCGGGCGTGGTCATCACCAGGGCGCCGTGGGCGACGCCGAGGTCCACTGCGCGCCGCAGCGGTGCGCCCTCCAGCAACCCGTGGACCAGCCCGGCGGTGAACGCGTCGCCGCTGCCGATGCGGTCCAGCACCGCGACGTCGCGCAGCGTCGGCCCCTCCACCAGGCCGGTGGGCCGCGACCACGCCACCGCCCCGAAGTCGTTGCGGGAGGCGGAGAGCACGCGGCGGTGCGTGGTGGCGACCACCCTCAGGCCGGGGTTCGCGGCCGCGTCGGCCAGGACCCGCTCGGCGGGGTCGCCGCCGTCGCCGGGCAGGTCCGCCAGCCCCGCGCCGAGCAGGACGTCGACGTGCTCGACGAGGCGCCGGTTCAGCTCCTGCGCAGCGGCCGGGCCGCCGCGCCCGGTCCACAGGCTCGGCCGGTAGTTCAGGTCGTAGGAGGTCGCGGTGCCGTGCCGGCGGGCCGCGGCGAGCGCCTCGGCGGCCACCCCGGCCGTCGTGTCCGACAGCGCGGCGAAGATGCCGCCGGTGTGGAACCAGCGCACCCCCTGCCGGCCGAAGAGGTCGTCCCAGTCGACGTCCCCGGGCCGCAGGCGGCTGACCGCGGTGCCCCCCCGGTCCGAGACGCCGACGGAGCGGCGCACCCCGAAACCCCGCTCGACGAAGTTCAGGCCGTTGCGCACGGTGCGCCCGGCGCCGTCACCGGGCACCCAGCGCACCAGCGCGGTGTCGACGCCGCCGGTGAGCACGAGGTCCTCCACGAGGCGCCCCACCTCGTCGTCGACGAGCGCGGTGACCACGGCCGTGCGCCGGCCGAAGCAGCGGCGCAGCCCCCGGGCGACGTTGTACTCCCCGCCGCCCTCCCACACGTCGAAGCGGCGGGCGGTGCGGATGCGGCCCTCGCCGGGGTCGAAGCGGAGCATGACCTCGCCGAGGGAGACCAGGTCCCAGCGGCACGCGCTCGCCGGTCGCAGCGGCACGAGCTCCTCCCCCCCGGGCCCCTCCTGCGCGTTCACCGGGCGGCCAGGGCGACGGCCTCGGCGGCGAGGGCCCGCACGGCGGCGAGGTCACCGGCGGTGATGCGCTCGCGGGGCACCATCCACGAGCCGCCCACCGCGGCGACGGAGGGCAGGGCGAGCCACTCGTGCAGGTTCCCCGGGCCGACCCCGCCGGTGGGGACGAAGCGCACGTCCGGGAACGGGGCGGACAGGGCGCGCACGGCCGCCGCTCCGCCGGAGGTGCCGGCGGGGAAGAACTTCACCGTGCCCAGGCCCAGCTCGAGCGCGGCCTGCACCTCGGTGGCGGTGACGGCGCCGGGCAGCACCGGCACGCCGTGCTCGGCGCAGCGCTCCACGACGGCGCGGCTCAGCCCCGGGGAGACCACGTACGCCGCCCCCGCGGCCACGGCGCGGTCGACCTGCGCGGGGGTCAGGACGGTGCCGGCGCCGACGAGGACGTCACCGCGCGCGGCCACCCGCCGGATCGCCTCCTCGGCGGCGGTGGTGCGGAAGGTGATCTCCGCGACGGGCAGGCCGCCGGCGACGAGGGCACCGGCGAGCGGGTCGGCGTGGGCGGCGTCGTCGAGGACGACGACGGGCACGACGCGGTGGGCCGCCAGGGCGGTGAGGACGTCCACGGGCTGCTCCTCGCGCGAGGGGTCGGGGGTCACCGGGCCAGCCACCCGCCGTCGACGGCCAGGACGTGGCCGTGCACGTAGGCGGCGGCCGGGGAGGCCAGGAACACCACGACGTCGCCGACGTCCTGCGGGGTGCCCCAGCGCCCGGCGGGGATGCGCACCGACAACTGCTCCAGGCGCTGCGGGTCCGCGAGCAGCGCCTCGTTCATGTCGGTGGCCATGTAGCCGGGGGCGACGGCGTTGACGCCGACGCCGCGCCCGGCCCACTCGTTGCACAGCGCCTTGGTCAGCTGCGCCACGGCGCCCTTGCTGGCGGCGTAGGCCGGCACGGTCAGCCCGCCCTGGAAGGACAGCAGCGAGGCGACGTTGACGACGCGCCCCTCGCCGCGCTCCAGCATCGGCCGGCCGAAGAGCTGGCACAGCTGGAAGACGGCCCGCAGGTTCACGTCCAGGACGCGGTCGAACGCCTGGAGCGGGAAGTCCACGGCGGGGTGGCGCTCCTGCGCGCCGGCGTTGTTGACGAGCACGTCCACGCGGTGCGCGTCGAGGACGGCGCGGGCCGCCGCCTCGACGGCGGACGCGTCGGCGAGGTCGACGGCGTGGTGGTGCACCCGCCGGCCGTGGCGGGCGGCCTCCTCGTGCAGCTCGCCCGGCACCTCCCGCCGGCCCAGGACGACGACGTCGGCGCCGGCGCGCAGCAGGGCCGTGGAGATGCCCAGCCCCAGCCCGCGCCCGCCGCCGGTGACCACGGCGGTGCGGCCGGTCAGGCCGAACGGGCCGCTCACCGCCGGCCGCCGTCGAGGACCTCGGGGTTCAGGACGTCGCGGGGCCGGCGACCGGCGAGCACGTCGACGACGTTCTGCACCGTGCGGCGCTTGAGCTCGCCGTAGGACTCCTCGGAGTACCAGGCCAGGTGGGGGGTGAGCACCACGGTGTCCAGCGCCGCGAGGGGGTGGTCCACCGGCAGCGGCTCCACCTCGTGCACGTCCAGGCCCGCGCCGTGCAGGCGCCCCTCGCGCAGCGCGTCGACGAGCGCGGCGGAGTCCACGACGCCGCCGCGGCTGGTGTTGACCAGGACGGCGTCGGGCCGGACGAGGGCGAGCTCCGCGGCGCCCACCAGGCCGCGGGTGCTCTCGGTCAGCGGCACGTGCAGCGAGATCACGTGCGCCCGCCGCAGCAGCTCCTCCAGCGGCACGACGCGCACCCCGGCCACGGTGCTGCCGGGTTCCAGGCGGGAGTCGGCGCCGATGACCTCGTAACCGAGGCCGGCGGCCTTGCGGGCGGTGGCCGCGCCGATGAGGCCGAGGCCCACGACGCCGAACACCCGCCCGCCGACCTGGTGCACGGGGCGCACCGCGTCCAGGCCCGCGGTGCCGGCGCGCACGCCGCGGTCCATCCAGGCGATGCGCCGCGCGGCGGCCAGCGCCAGGGCGATCGCGTGGTCGGAGACGGACTCGGTGCCGTAGTCGGGGACGTTGCACACGGCCACGCCGCGCTCGGTGCAGGCGGCGACGTCGACGGTGTCCACGCCGACGCCGTAGCGGCCGACCGCGCGCACGCCCGGCAGCGCGTCCAGGAGGGCGGCGTCGACGCGGGCGTACTGCACGACGAGCCCGTCGGCGCCCGCGGCGGCGGCGACGAGCTGCTCGCGGCCGCCGGGCGGGGCGAGCACGAGCTCGGCCCCGGCCTCGTCGGCGACGCGCTGCTCGACGGCCAGGGAGTCGTGGTCGCAGTCGGTGATGACGATCCGCATCGCCGCCCCTGCGGTGCGGGTCGCGGCGTCGGCGGTGGTGCTCATGCGCTGGTCCTGTCCTGGGTCGCGGGAGTGCTGTGGCCGAGGGCGGCGGAGATCCGCCGCGCGGTGGCGACGGCCAGGCCGGCCATCGCCTCGATCTGCTCCAGGTCGTGCTCGAGGGTGATCGTGGAGATGCTCACCCCGTAGCGGACGGTCCCGGTGTGGTCGCGCACCGGGGCTGCGACGCAGCCGACGCCGGGCACGTTCTCCTCCCGGTCGAGGGCGTACCCGCACTCCCTCACCCGCCGCACCTCATCGAGCAGCCCGGCGGCGGTGGTGATGGTGTTCGCGGTGCGCGCCGGGAGCCCCGTCCGGGCGGCGTAGCGCTGCACGCCGTCGTCGGTGAACGCCGCCAGCACCACCTTGCCGATGCCGGAGGTGTGCAGCGGGATGGCGTGCCCCACCCGGGAGGGCATGCGGTACGGCTTGTCGGAGTCGGCGCGGATCAGGTAGACGATCTCGTCGCCGTTGGCGACGCCCAGGTGCACCGTGCAGCGCACCTGCTGCACCAGTTCGTCGACGTACGGCTGGGCGAGGGCGGAGATGTCGATGCGCTGCAGCGCCTGGCCCGCCATCGACAGCAGCTTCGGCCCCGGCAGGTACCAGCCCTCGGCGGTGACGACGACGAACCCCCGCTCGGCCAGGGTCGCCAGGATGCGGTGCGTGGTGGTCTTCGCCAGGCCGGTGGCCTCGACGACGTCGGTGAACCGGCGGTGCTGCAGGGCCGCCTCCAGGACCAGCAGGGTCTTCTCGCTGGCGCTGGCTCCGCCGGGTGCACCCGCGGCCCCGCGCGGGGAACCCGGGTGCTCCTGCGGGGTTCCCGGTGCCCCGCCCCGCCCGGTCCGCACCGTCACCGCAGTTCCGTGACGGGCACGGTGTCCATGTCGTCGAAGGCCTGGTTCTCCCCCGCCATCGCCCACACGAAGCTGTAGCTGGCCGTGCCCACGCCGCAGTGCACCGACCAGCTCGGGGAGATCACCGCCTCGTCGGACGCGACGACGAGGTGCCGGGTCTCGCGCGGGTGCCCCATGACGTGCAGGACGCGCGCGTCGGCCGCGAGATCGAAGTAGAGGTACACCTCGGTGCGGCGGTCGTGGGTGTGCGCCGGGACCGTGTTCCACGTGCTGCCCGGGTGCAGGGTCGTCACCCCCATGACGACCTGGCAGCTGCGCACCCCGCCGGCGTGCACGTACTGGTTCAGGGTGCGGCGGTTGGAGGTGAGGGGGTCGCCGAGCTCACGCACGGTCCCCTCCCCCGGCAGCACGGCGGTCGTCGGGTGCGCCGCGTGCGCCGGCGCGGAGAACAGGTAGAACCTCGCGGGCCCCTCCTGCGCCCGGTGCGGGCGCAGCGAGTCGAACACGACGTCGCGCGCACCGCGCCCCACGTACAGGCACGCGCCGTGCGGCAGGTCGAACTCCTGCCCGTCGACGCGCGCCCGGCCCGGGCCGCCGACGTTCACGACGCCCGCCTCGCGGTGGTCGAAGAACCGCTCGCTGCGGACCTCCGGGAACGCGGGCACCGACAGCTCGCCGGCGGCGGGCACCAGGCCGGCGAGGACGACGCGGTCGTGGTGGGTGTGCACGGCGCGCACCTCGTCCTCGCGGAACAGGTCCTGCACGAGGTAGCGGCGCCGCAGCTCCTCGGTGTCCATGCCGGGCACCTGCTCGGGGTTCGTGGCGTAGCGCTGCTCCACGGCGGTCCTCCAGGGGTTCAGGGGGTTCTCACAGCAGGCCGAGCGCCGTGGGCAACCACAGCGACAGGCCCGGGGTGAAGATGACGACGACGAGCATCACGGCGATCGCGGCGAAGAACGGCAGCAGGCTGCGGGCCGCGCTCTCGATGCTCACCCCGGCGACCTTGGCGCCGACGAAGAGCACCGGGCCGACGGGTGGGGTGATGGTCCCGATGCACAGGTTGAACACCATCATGATCCCGAAGTGCACGGGGTCGATGCCGAAGCTGGTGACGACCGGCAGGAAGATCGGCGCGAAGATCAGCACGGCCGGCGTGGGGTCCATGAAGCAGCCCACGACGAGCAGCACCACGGCGATCAGCAGCAGGAGCACGACCGGGTTCGTGCTGATCCCGAACATCGCCTCGGCGACCGCAGCCGGGATCTGCGCGAACGAGAGGACGAAACCCATGATGGACGAGACGCCGATGAGGAACATCACGACGGCTGTCGTGCGGGTGGCGTCCATGAGGATCGACGGCAACTGCCGGACCCGCAACGCGCGGTAGGCGAACGCCAGCACCAGCGAGTACACCACCGCCACGACGGACGCCTCGGTCGGCGTGAAGAACCCCGCCAGGATGCCACCGATCACGATGACGATGAGCAGCAGCGCGGGCACGGCCGCCAGGACCACCCGGGCACTGGCAGCGATCCCCAGACCACCGGTGTACCGCAGTTCGGGCCGGCGGCGGGCGATGAGGAAGACGATGGCCATGCACACCAGCGCCCAGGCGATGCCGGGCAGGTACCCGGCGACGAACAGCGCCGCGATGGAGGAGCTGGACACCAGCGAGTACACGATGACGAGGTTGCTGGGCGGGATCAGCATGCCGGAGGGGGCTGAGGCGATGTTGACCGCCGCGGCGAAGTTCCGGTCGTAGCCCTCCTTCGCCTGCAGCGGCGTCATCGTGGAGCCGACGGCCGCCGCGGCGGCGACCGCCGAACCGCTGACGGAACCGAACAGCGCGTTCGCGGCGACGTTCGTCTGAGCCAGGGACCCGGGCGTGCGGCCGACGAGGACCTTGGCGGCGTTCACCAGCCGCAGCGCGATGCCGCCGTTGTTCATCACGACCCCGGCCAGCACGAAGAACGGGATGGCCAGCAGGGGGAAGGAGTTGATCCCCCGGAACACCTGCTGCGCCGCGGTGAGCAGCCCGTTCTCCACACCCAGCACGGCGCACATGGCCGCGGTGGACGACAACCCCACCGCGATGCTCACGGGGGCACCCACGACCAGCAGCACGAGGATCCCGCCGACGAGCACGAGGCTGGCGAGTGCGGCAGCGTCCACGGTCAGGACTCCTTCACAGGACGTCGGGATCGCCGGCGGGCACCACGTGCTGCTCGGCGCCGGTCAGCGCCGCCACGAGGTGGTGCGCGGCGTAGAAGGTCACGAGGACGCCGCACAGCGGCAGCGCCAGGTACAGCGGTCCCACGTTCACCGGCAGGCCGGTGAGGTTCTGGTCCCAGGCCAGCGCCACGACGCGGTACCCGCCCCACACCAGGGTGGTCAGGGCGAACACCAGCACGGCGATCTGCACGAGCACGGACAGGACGCGCTGGACGGGCGCCGGCAGGCGACGCGCCACGACGTCCACGGCGATGTGGCCGCGCTCGCCGAACACGAGCGCGGACCCCAGCAGCCCGAGCCAGATGAACAGGTACTTGGCGAGCTCCCCCGACCACCCGCTGGGGCTGTTCAGCACCTGGCGGGCGAACACCTGCCAGGCGACGTCGAGCACGAGCGCGGAGAACAGCACCACGCAGACGACGGTGAGCACGCGGTCGAGGACGGACTTGGCGGTCCTCACGGGAACACCTCCGGGCCGACGGGCAGCAGGGCGCTCACTCGGCGGCCGCGACGACCTGCTCGTGCAGGGCGCGCACGGTGTCGCTGCGGGAGAGCTGCTCCTCGACCAGCGGCTCGATGGCCGCGCGGAAGGCCTCCTCGTCGACGTCGTTGAACTGGGCGCCGGCCGCCTCGGCGGCGGCGACCGCCTCGCTCACCTGTTCCTCCCACAACTGCCCCTCCTCCTCGACGGCGGCGGCCAGCTCCTCCTGGAACGCCTCGAGCTGCGAGTCGGTGAAGCTCTCCAGGACGGAGGGGTTGACGATGAGGTAGTCCGGGAACATCAGGTGCTTCGTGTAGCTGTAGTACGGGGCGATCTCGGCGTGCTTGAGGCCGGAGTACACCAGCGGGTTGTTCTCCGCGCCGTCGAGGACGCCGCTCTGGATGGCGGTGTACACCTCACCCTGGCCCATCGGGGTTCCGGTTCCGCCCATGAGCCGTAGCATCTCGATGTTCGTGTCGGACTCGATGACGCGGATCTTCTTGCCCGCCAGGTCCTCCGGCGTGGTGACCGGACCGTAGGAGGTGTAGACGGAACGCACCCCGCCGTGGAAGGCGCCCAGGACGTGGATGCCCTCGTCGTCGAGGGAGGAGTACAGCTCCGAGACGATCTCCGGGTCGTTGAGGGTCTCGCGCTGGTGCTCCTGCGAGGTGAACGTGAACGGCAGGTTGAAGGCGACGAAGTCGGGGTTGAAGTTCTCCAGCAGCGGCCCGGCAACCAGCGCCATGTCGATCGTGCCCGCCTGGACGAGTTCGACCGTCTCGCGCTGCGCGCCGAGGGTCTCGTTGGGGTAGACCTCGAGGTCGAGGGCACCGTCGGTGCTCTCGGCGAGGCGGTCGCCCATGCGGTCCAGGGCGATGTACTGCGGGTGGTCCTCCGGTTGGTTGAAGGCGACGCGCAGGACGCGGTCGGCGCTCGAGCCGCTCTCCTCGCCGCCGGCCGTGGCGGGGGAACCCGTCCCGGCGCTGCAGCCGCTGACGGTGAGGACGGCCGCGCCCACGAGGGCGGCGATCCGGGGTGCCGTGGCGCTCACGAGAACTCCTTCGTTCGTGCTGCTCGGTCCGTGCTGCCGGGAGGTGACCGGCACGTGCGGGGCTCGCACCGGCCGCTGCTCGCGACGACCGGCGCCGGTGCCACCCGCTCCTGCGCGGGACGACGACCCCTGCTGCACGTGGAACTCGGTTCCACGCCACGGAACCTAGAACAGCATCCGCCCTGCTGGCAACTGTCCACGTCCTTGGACACCTTGGAGGCGTGCGCGTGCCGGGGGCACCACGAGGTGGAGAGCACGCCCGGCCCGTCGGCGCTGACGGGTCGGGTCGGTCAGGACTCCGGGCGGCCCTTGAACAGCTTCCAGAACGCCCCGAGGCGGTTGCCCTCGCCGCCCTGCGCGGCACCCGCCGCCTCGGCGGGGTCGAGGCGGCCGAGCACGAGCTGCTGCACCTGGTCCGGCCACACCGACAGCAGCAGGCCGGGCTTGGGGTCCTCGCCGCGCTCGCCCGCGGTCCAGCTCTGCCCCTCGATGGACTCCTCGCGCACGGTCAGCAGCAGCAGCTCCACCTGGCGCAGCACCGCCGACAGCTTCTGCGCATCGTCCTCACCGGTGGCCGGGTCGTGGGTGACCAGCACGCAGCCGAGGCCGCGCACGGGGACCACGTGCGCGCGCACCCCGGCGAGCGTGCACACCTCGGCGAGCTTGCCGGCGTCCGCGACCGGCACCACCAGCACCGAGCGGACCGGCGGTTTCGGGCCGAACTCGCGCTGGAAGGCCGCGTCGAAGTCGAAGTCCTCCCCCAGCCCCGAGGGCTCGTCGCCGGGCTCCTCGCCGGGCCCCGCGCCGTGCGGCTGCCCGCTCACGAGAACCTCGCCGTGACGGCCTGCCCGTGGGCGGGCAGGTCCTCGGACTCCGCCAGCGCCACCACGTGGCCGGCGACCTCCCGCAACGCCGCCTCGTCGTAGTCGACGACGTGCACCCCGCGCAGGAACGTCTGCACGCTCAGGCCCCCGGAGTGCGCCGCCGTGCCGCCGGTGGGCAGCACGTGGTTCGAGCCGGCGCAGTAGTCGCCCAGCGACACCGGCGAGTGGGCCCCGACGAACACCGCGCCGGCGTTGCGCACCCGCGCCGCGACCGCGCGCGCGTCGGTGGTCTGCACCTCCAGGTGCTCGGCGGCGTAGGCGTCCACGACCGCGACGCCGGCGTCCACGTCGTCGACCAGGACGATGCCCGACTGCGGGCCGCCCAGCGCCTCGGCGATGCGCGCCGCGTGCCGGGCCGCCGGCACGCGCTGCGCCAGGGCGGCCTCGACCGCGTCGGCGAGCGCCTCGGAGGGGGTGACCAGCACGGCCGCGGCCAGCGGGTCGTGCTCGGCCTGGCTGATCAGGTCCGCCGCCACGTGCTGCGCGTCGGCGGTGTCGTCGGCCAGCACCGCGATCTCCGTGGGGCCGGCCTCGGAGTCGATGCCCACGACGCCCTGCACGTACCGCTTGGCGGAGGCGACGTAGACGTTGCCCGGCCCGGTGACCACGTCGACCGGCTGCACGACGACCTCGCCGGCGGCGTCACGGGCGCCGTAGGCGAACATCGCCACCGCCTGCGCACCGCCGACCGCGTACACCTCCTGCACGCCCAGCAGCTCGCACGCGGCCAGGACCGCGGGGTGCGGCAGACCCCCGTGGTCCTTCTGCGCGGGGCTCGTCACCGCGATGGAGGCCACGCCCGCCTCCTGCGCCGGCACCACGTTCATCACGACGCTGGAGGGGTACACCGCCCGCCCTCCCGGCACGTACAGGCCCACGCGGTCCACCGGCACCCAGCGCTCGGTGACGGTGCCGCCGGCGGCCAGGCGGGTGGTGGTGTCGGCGCGGCGCTGGTCGGCGTGCACCAGGCGCGCGCGGCGCACGCTCTCCTCCAGGGCCTCGCGCACCCGCGGGTCCAGCTCGGCCAGGGCGGTGCGCAGCGCCTCGCGCGGCACGCGCACGTCGCCCAGGCGCACGCCGTCGAAGCGCTCGGTCAGCTCCACCAGGGCGACGGCGCCGCGGGCGCGCACGTCCTCGCAGATCGGGGCGACGGTGGCCAGCGCGGCGGCCACGTCGACCTCCGCCCGGGGCAGCACCGAGCGCAGCGCCATCGCGTCGAGCGCGCGGCCGCGCAGGTCGGTGCGGCGCAGCGCGGGGACGGTGCCCGCGGCGGGCGCCGGGGCGGCGGGCTGGGCGGCGGTGGTCACGGCACGAGTGTACGGACGCGGCGTCACGGCCCGGTCGCCCGGCGGGCGCGGACCCCTAGACTGCGCCGGTGCCCCAGCGCCTGCCCCTGTTCCCCCTCGGCAGCGTGCTCTTCCCCGGGCTCGTGCTGCCGCTGAACGTCTTCGAGCCGCGCTACCGGCGCCTCGTGCAGGACCTCGTCGCCGAGGACCGCGACGGCCTCAAGGGCTTCGGGGTCGTGGCGATCCGCGAGGGCCACGAGGTCGGCGACGGGAACGCGCGCGCCCTGCACGAGGTCGGGTGCGTCGCCGTGCTGCGCGAGGTCACCGAGCTGGACGACGGCCGCTACGAGATCGTCACCGTCGGCGCGACCCGCTTCCGCCTCCTGGGGCTGGACGACGAGGCCGGCACCCCCTACCTCACCGGCCTGGTCGAGGCGTACGGCGAGGACGAGGACGAGGACGACGAGGACGCCCCCGTCCCCGGGGACGTCGCGGCGCTGGCCGCGGCCGTGGAGTCCCGGTTCACCGAGTACCGGGAGCAGCTGGGCATCGGCGGGGCCACCGCCCCGGAGGACCCCGGGGTGCTGTCCTACCTCGTGGCCGCCGCGGCCGTGCTGCCGCTGGGCGAGCGCCAGCGGCTGCTGGAGGCGCCGGACACCCGCGCGCGGCTGACCGAGGAGCTGGCGCTGCTGAAGCGGGAGATCGCGCTGGTCGCCGCGCTCGGGACCGTGCCGGCCTCCGAGCCGCCCGGCGAACCGCCCAACCCGAACTGAGACCGACCCCGACCGAGACCGGAGGACCGTCGTGGCCAAGCACCGCGGTGCGCGCGCGGAGGCCGGCACCCCCGCGCTGCGCCTGCTCGCCGAGCGCGGCACCGCGCACACCGCGCACCCCTACGAGCACGACCCCACCAGCACCGCCTACGGCGAGGAGGCCGTGCGCGCGCTGCGGGAGCAGGGGGTGGAGGTCACCGCCGAGCGGGTGTTCAAGACGCTGCTCGCCGACGTCGACGGCCGGCTCGTGTGCGCCGTCGTGCCGGTCGCCGCGATGCTCGACCTCAAGGCGCTCGCGGCGGCGGCCGGCGGGAAGAAGGCCGTCATGGCGGATCCGGTGCGCGCCCAGCGCTCCAGCGGGTACGTCGTCGGCGGCATCAGCCCGCTGGGGCAGAAGACCCCCCTGCCCACCCTCGTGGACTCCTCCGCGGCGGGGTTCGGCACGGTCCTGGTCAGCGCCGGACGGCGGGGCCTGCAGGTGGAACTGGCCCCGGCGGACCTGCTGGCCGCCACGGGCGGGCGGTACGCGGCCGTGGCCCGGGGCTGAGCGCCCGGCTCAGTCCGGGGTGCGCACCCAGTCGACCAGCGCGGACGACAGGGTCGCCACCGCCACGACGCCGCTGAGCACCAGCGGCTGGACCAGCACCACCGCCCACGCGTACACCGACACGTGCGCCACCTCGGCGGGGTCGGACGGCGGCAGGACGCCGGCCACGGCCACCGTCAGCAGCGAGCCGGCCAGCGCTCCGGCCAGCGCGGCCAGCAGCACCCGCACCGGGTCGGGGCCGGCGCAGCGCAGCACGACCAGGCCCGCCGCCACCCCGGCCAGCGCGGTGAGCACCGCGAAGGCACCGTCGCGCGCCACCGGGTACTGGGCCGCCGACAGGAGCACCGGCTCACCGACCAGCCAGGCGGCGGGCCGGCGGGCCACCGCCCACCACAGCACCCCCAGCAGCGCACCGGCGACGGCCTGGCCGAACAGCAGCCCCAGCGGCACGCGCAGGGTTCGGCGGGGCCGGGCGGCGGACCCGGCCTCCGCCGTCGCACCGGCCGTCGCGCCCGGCGTCACACCAGGCACGTCGGCCCGAGCAGCGCCTTGAGGTCGCCGAACAGCGCCGGGCTCGGCGTCACCCGCAGCGCGTCGTCCAGGCGCATCAGGGTGCCCGCCCCGCCACCGGCCTTCGTCAGGCGCAGGCGCACCTCGGTGGTGCCCGGGTGGGTGGTCAGCACGTCCCGCAGGCGCTCCACCACCGGCGGGGTGCAGCGGGTCGTCGGCAGCGACACGGTGACGGGCAGGCCGTCGGTGGCGCTGACGTCGGGCACCTGCAGCTCGGAGGCGTAGATCGTGGGCACCTCGTCGCGGCGGTTGATCCGGCCCTTGACCACGACCACGAGGTCCTCGGCCAGCAGCGGGGCCACGGCCGTGTAGGCCTGCGGGAAGAACAGGCACTCGATGGCGCCCTCGAGGTCCTCCACGGTGACGATGGCCCACTGGTTGCCCTGCTTGGTGGTCTTGCGCTGCAGGCCGGTGATCATGCCGGCGACGGTGATCTGCGAGCCGTCCGGGCGCGAGTCGTCGGCCGTCAGCGACGCGATGGAGCAGTCCGAGGCGTTGGCCAGCAGGTGCTCCAGGCCGAACAGCGGGTGGTCGGAGACGTACAGGCCGAGCATCTGCCGCTCGTGGGCCAGCAGCTCGCCCTTCTCCCACTCGGGCAGGTCGGGGATCTCCACGGTGAACCCGGCACCGGCCGCCGCGCCGTCCTCACCGCCGCCCAGCCCCGCGAAGAGGTCGAACTGGCCGATGGCCTCGTTGCGCTTGACGTCCACGACGGCGTCGACGGCGTCCTCGTGCTTGGCGACCAGCGCGCGCCGGCGGTGCCCCAGGGAGTCGAACGCACCGGCCTTGATGAGCGACTCGATGGTGCGCTTGTTGCACACCACCGCCGGCACCTTGGTGAGGAAGTCGGTGAACGACTCGTAGCGGCCCTTCTCCGCGCGGGCGGCGACGATCGCGTCCACGACGTTGGCCCCGACGTTGCGGATCGCGGTCAGCCCGAAGCGGATGTCCTTGCCGACCGGGGTGAAGTTCGCGTCGGACTCGTTGACGTCCGGCGGCAGCACCTGGATGCCCATGCGGCGGCACTCGTTGAGGTACAGCGCCGACTTGTCCTTGTCGTCGCGGACGCTCGTGAGCACCGCGGCCATGTACTCGGCCGGGTAGTTCGCCTTGAGGTAGGCCGTCCAGTAGGACACCAGCCCGTAGGCGGCCGAGTGCGCCTTGTTGAACGCGTAGTCGGAGAACGGCACGAGGACGTCCCACAGGGCCTTCACCGCGGCGGCGGAGAACCCGTTCTCCTTCATGCCGGCCTCGAACCCGACGTACTCGGCGTCCAGGACCTCGCGCTTCTTCTTGCCCATCGCGCGGCGCAGCAGGTCGGCCTTGCCGAGGGTGTACCCGGCGACCTTCTGCGCGATCGACATGACCTGTTCCTGGTACACGATCAGGCCGTGGGTGGTGGAGAGGATCTCCTCGAGGGGCTCGGCCAGCTCCGGGTGGATCGGGGTGATCTCCTGCTGGCCGTTCTTGCGCAGCGCGTACGCGGTGTGCGAGCCGGCACCCATGGGACCCGGGCGGTACAGCGCGCCGACCGCGGAGATGTCCTCGAAGTTGTCCGGGCGCATCAGCCGCAGCAGCGAGCGCATCGGGCCGCCGTCGAACTGGAAGACGCCGAGGGTGTCGCCGCGCCCGAGCAGGGCGTACGTCGCCGGGTCGTCCAGCTCCAGGGAGTCCAGGTCGACGGGGTCCTTGCCGTTGAGCACGACGTTCTTCAGGGCGTCGTCGAGGATCGTGAGGTTGCGCAGGCCCAGGAAGTCCATCTTGACCAGCCCGAGCGTCTCGCACGTCGGGTAGTCGAACTGCGTGATGATCGCGCCGTCGGCCTCGCGCTTCATGATCGGGATGAGGTCGATCAGCGGGTCCGAGGACATGATGACGCCCGCGGCGTGCACGCCCCACTGCCGCTTCAGCCCCTCCAGGCCACGGGCGGTGTCGACGACCCGGACCACCTCGGGGTCCGTCTTGTACAGCTCGCGGAACTCACCCGCCTCGGAGTACCTCTTGTGGTTCGGGTCGAAGATGCCCGACAGCGGGATGTCCTTGCCCATGACGGCCGGCGGCATCGTCTTGGTGATCCGCTCGCCCATCGAGAACGGGAAACCCAGGACCCGGGAGGAGTCCTTGACGGCCTGCTTGGCCTTGATGGTGCCGTAGGTGACGATCTGGGCGACGCGGTCGGTGCCGTACTTCTCCACGACGTACTGGATGACCTCACCGCGCCGGCGCTCGTCGAAGTCGACGTCGAAGTCGGGCATCGACATGCGCTCGGGGTTCAGGAACCGCTCGAAGAACAGGCCGTGCCGCAACGGGTCCAGGTCAGTGATCTTCATGGCGTACGCAGCCATGGACCCGGCGCCGGAACCACGGCCCGGCCCCACCCGGATGCCGTTCTCCTTGGACCAGTTGATGAAGTCGGCGACGACGAGGAAGTACCCCGCGTACCCCTTCGAGACGATGACCTCGATCTCGTAGTCGGCCTGCTTGCGCACGTCGTCGGGGATGCCGCCCGGGTAGCGCGCCGCCAGGCCGCTCCAGACCTCCTTGACGAACCAGCTCTCCTCGTCCTCGCCCGGCGGGCAGGGGAAGCGCGGCATGTAGGCGCCGGTGGACTCGGTGAACTCCACCTCGCACCGCTCGGCGATGAGCAGGGTGTTGTCGCAGGCCTCGGGGTGGTCGCGCCACAGGTGGCGCATCTCCGCGGGGCTCTTGAGGTAGAACTCGTCGGCGTCGAACTTGAACCGCTTGGGGTCGGCCAGCGTGGAACCGGACTGCACGCACAGCAGCGCCGCGTGCGCCTGGGCGTCGGAGGCCTGCGTGTAGTGCAGGTCGTTGGTGGCCACCAGGGGCAGGTCCAGGTCCTTGGCGAGCTTGAGCAGGTCGTCCTGGACCCGCTTCTCGATGTCCAGGCCGTGGTCCATGAGCTCGCAGAAGAAGTTGCCCGCGCCGAAGATGTCGCGGAACTCCGCGGCGGCCGCGCGCGCCTCGTCGTACTGCCCCAGCCGCAGGCGGGTCTGGACCTCGCCGGAGGGGCAGCCGGTGGTGGCGATGAGGCCCTTCGCGTAGGTGTTGAGGAGTTCGCGGTCCATGCGGGGCTTGTAGAGGAAGCCCTCCAGGGAGGCCAGCGAGCTCATCTTGAAGAGGTTGTGCATGCCGGCGGTGTTCTCGGCCAGCATGGTCATGTGGGTGTACGAGCCCGAGCCGGAGACGTCGTCGCCGGGCCGGGTGCTCTGGTCGCCCCACTTGACGCGCGTCTTGTCCTGGCGGGCGGTGCCCGGCGTCAGGTAGGCCTCCACGCCGATGATCGGCTTCACGCCGTGCTTCTTGGCGGTCTTCCAGAAGTCGTAGGCGCCGAAGACGAAGCCGTGGTCGGTGGTCGCCACCGCGGGCATGCCCATGGCCGCGGCCTCCCGGAAGAGGTCGTCGACCTTCGCCGCACCGTCGAGCATGGAGTACTCGGTGTGCACGTGCAGGTGGGCGAAGGAGTCGGCGGGTGCCATGGTCGGGCGCCTCCTGAGCGGTGCAGCGGGGGTGGTGCGGGAACGATCGTAGGCGGCCCCCCGGACAGAGCCGGGCAGCCTCGCCGGAGCCGGGCGGGCCTCAGTCCGCCAGGCGCTCCAGCGCGGTGGCGAGGTCGGCCGGGTAGGAGCTGGTGAACTCCACGGGCCGCCCGGTGCCCGGGTGCTCGAAGCCGAGGCGCACCGCGTGCAGCCACTGGCGCTGCACGCCCAGGCGGGCCGCCAGGGTCGGGTCGGCGCCGTAGGTCAGGTCCCCCACGCACGGGTGGCGCAGCGCGGAGAAGTGCACGCGGATCTGGTGGGTGCGTCCCGTCTCCAGGTGCACCTCCGCCAGAGCCGCGGCGCGGAACGCCTCCAGGACCTCGTAGTGGGTCACGGACGGCTTGCCCTCGGCGGTCACGGCGAACTTGTACGCCCCGCCGGGGTGGCGGCCGATGGGGGCGTCGATCGTGCCGCGCAGCGGGTCCGGGTGGCCCTGGACGAGCGCGTGGTAGACCTTCTCGACCGTGCGCTCCTTGAACGCGCGCTTGAGCGCGGAGTAGGCCTGCTCGCTCTTGGCCACCACCATCAGGCCCGAGGTGCCCACGTCCAGGCGGTGGACCACGCCCTGGCGCTCGGCCGCCCCCGAGGTGGCGATCCGGTACCCAGCGCCGGCCAGCCCGCCGACGACCGTCGGCCCCGTCCAGCCCGGGCTGGGGTGGGCGGCCACACCGACGGGCTTGTCGACGACCACGAGGTCGTCGTCGTCGTGCACGACCACCAGGCCCGCCACGGCCTCGGCCACCACGGCCGGCGCCGCGGGCGGGTCGGGCACCTGCACCTCCAGCCAGGCCCCCGCCCGCACCCGGTCGGACTTGCCGACCGGGGCGCCGTCGACCAGCACCCCGCCCGCCGCGGCGATCTCCGCGGCCCGGGTGCGCGACAGGCCCAGCAGCCGGGACAGGGCGGCGTCCACGCGCTCGCCCTCCAGGCCGTCCGGGACCGGCAGGCTGCGGACCTCAGGCACGGGAC
The DNA here is from genome assembly GCF_050871525.1 of Kineococcus auxinigenes. Taxonomy (NCBI): domain Bacteria; kingdom Bacillati; phylum Actinomycetota; class Actinomycetes; order Kineosporiales; family Kineosporiaceae; genus Kineococcus; species Kineococcus auxinigenes. The sequence continues at coordinate 40,459 of NZ_JBKBCT010000027.1, forward strand.
CCCTCCCCCGCGCCGCGGGCGGCGCCCTGCTCGCGCGCGCCGTCCAGGCCGACACCGCGCAGCGAGAGCACCGCGATGAGCACCGCGGCGGCGCAGATGCTCGCGTCGGCGACGTTGAAGATCGGCCAGTGCGGCAGCTCGAGGAAGTCGACCACGTGGCCGCGGGCGAACCCGGGCTGGCGCAGGAGGCGGTCGGTGAGGTTGCCGGCGGCTCCGGCCAGCAGGAACCCGAAGGCGAGCGCCCAGGCCGTGCTGCGCAACCGCCGCGCCAGCCACAGGGCCACGACGACCACCGCGAGGGCCAGCACGGTGAACACCCACGTGCTGCCGGTGGCCAGGCTGAACGCCGCCCCGGGGTTGCGGATGAGGTGGAACTGCAGCAGCTCCCCGACGAACGGCTGACGGACCCCGGGCTCGAGGTGGGCGACGGCCAGCACCTTGGTGACCTGGTCGAGCGCGTACACGAGCGCGGCGACGGCCAGGGCCAGGGCGGTGCGGCGCGGTCGCGCGGGGGCGGGCGGCGGGGAATCGGTCATGACCCCGGCAGTCTCCCACGCCGCCCGGACCGGGCGCGTCCGTCACCGGCCGCACCGGGCACCCGCCACCCCCGTCCGGCGGCGGGCCTCAGCGGCGCTCGCCGCGGGCCTTGCAGGTCACGCAGAGCGTCACGCGCGGGAACGCCTGCAGCCGCGCCTTGCCGATCGGACCCGAGCACGTCTCGCACACGCCGAACGCACCGGAACCCAGGCGGACCAGGGCCCGCTGGGTCTGCTCCAGCAGGTCCCGGGCGTTGTTGGCGATGGTCATCTCGTGCTCGCGCCCCGCCGTGGCCGCACCGTGGTCGACCTGGTCGTCGCCGGCGCCCTCACCCCCGGCGACCAGGGCGGAGAAGGAGCTCGTCGCGTCGTCCAGGTGTCGCGCCAGGCGGTCGACCTCGGCCTCCAGCTCGCTGCGGACCTCGGCCAGCTCGGCGGTCGTCCAGGCGTCCTCGGTGTCCTTGACCGGCAGTTCGCGCACCGCCGCGGCGCGCACCGCGCCGCCCGAGCGGGAAGGCGCGGGAGCGCTCGCCGCCCCGCCCCGTCGCGTGGTCGCCGTCCCCGTCGCCGCTGTGCCCACCGTGGTCCCCCTCCGTTCGGCGCGGCCGCCTGCCGCGTGCCGGGAACACTAGGGATATGACTGTCTGTAAGCAAATGGAAGCAGGAAGTAACTCACTTGTTCGCTCGCAGCGATCACCACCCGCGCAGGACGCGACGAGCCGCCACCCCGGGCGGGGTGGCGGCTCGTCGAGCGCGGAACGGGGCGGTCCTGCGTCAGCCCGCGACGGCGTCGTCGGGCAGGACGCGCTCCGCCCGGCGCAGGTCCTCCAGCTGAGCGGCCATGAAGGACTCCAGCTGCTCGCGGTAGGCGCTCTCCCTGCCGTGCAGCTGCGCGATGGCCTCCTCCAGCTGGCGGCGGCGCTCCTGCAGCTCCTGCAGGGTCCGGTCGCGCTGCGACTGCGCCTCCGAGATCGTGCGCTCGGCGCGCTCGCGGGCCGCCGCCAGCAGGGCGTCGCGCTGCTGCTCACCCTCGCGCACGTACTCGTCGTGCAGGCGCTGAGCGAGGGCGATCACGCCGGCCGCCTGAGCGGCGGGGTCGCCACCGGGAGCCGCTGCAGCGGCTCCCGACGGCACGGCCACCGGGGAGGGCCCAGCCGCGTCGGCAGCCGCGTCGACCGGGGGGACCTCCAGGGCGTCGCCGTCGAGCGCACCGCCGGCCGGCGCACCCGCCCCGCCGGACAGCTCGGCCACCTGCGCGCGGCAGCCGTGCAGCTGCGAGCGGAGCTCGTCGTTCTCGGCGTGCAGGCGGCGCAGCTCGGTGACGACCTCGTCCAGGAAGTCGTCCACCTCGTCCTGCGCGTACCCCTCGCGAACCCGCGTGGGGTTGAAGCGCTTCTCGACGACGTCTTCCGGGCTCAGCGGCATGGGGCTCACCTCTGTCGACGGCCGCCCCGGCCGGACGGCGCACGAGGCGACACCGTAGCGGACGGGCCCTGCGGGACCACCGCGCCGCGAGCACCACCCGGCGCTCGCACGACCGGTGGCGGACGGGTGCTCAGGCCGCGGCGGAGGCGCTCAGGGCGCTGAAGACCGACATGAGGATCGAGCACAGGATGGCCAGGACCAGGAAGGCCAGGTCCAGCTGGACGGCCCCCAGCCGCAGCGGCGGCAGGACGCGCCGCAGCACCTTCAGGGGCGGGTCCGTGACCGTGTAGACGGCCTCGGCGCCCACGAGCACGACGCCACGCGGACGCCACTCGCGCGAGAGGGCCTGCACCCAGTCCAGGACCAGCCGGGCGATCAGGCAGAGGAAGAAGAGCAGGACGAGCAGCTGCAACAGCGAGAACACCAGGGCCACCACACCATCCTGCCTGACGCGGGGGCGTGCGGGGGCCGCACGCGCGGGTCCACAGCCGGGGCACGGCCGGGACCCAGCGGTCAGGACTGGTTGAAGAACGTCCGCTCCGGCGGCCGCTCCTCCTCCTGCGAGGCCACCTCGACGTTCTGCGGCGAGAGCAGGAACACCTTGTTCGTCACCCGCTCGATCGAGCCGTGCAGGCCGAACACCAGACCGGCGGAGAAGTCGACCAGGCGCTTGGCGTCGCTGTCGTCCATGTCGGTGAGGTTCATGATCACCGGGACGCCCTCGCGGAAGCTCTCCCCGATGGTCTTGGCCTCGTTGTACGTGCGCGGGTGGATCGTCGTGATCCGGTGCAGTTCCGGAGCACTGCTGACCTGCGGCACCACGTGCGCCACCTGCCTCCTGATCGGGGTCACCTGACCCGTGGTCTCCGCGCGGCGCTCCGCGATCGGAGTGGGATCGACCGAACGCACCTCGGGCCGGGGCTCGTGGCGCGGCTCCGGGCGGGGCGCGGGGTGGGCCCCGCGGACGGCCTCGGCGCGCGCGGGCTCGGCCTCCGCCTCCTCGGCGTAGCGGTCGTCCTCGGCGAGGCCGAGGTAGACCATCGCGTTGCGCAGTGCGCCGGCCATCGCAGTCTCCTCGGGTGGGTCGGTCCTGGGGTCTCTCGCCGCGGTGACGGGCACCGGGCTGCGGTGACGTTACCGCGCGGCCGGACGCGCGCCCAGGACCGCGCTGCCGACACGCAGGTGTGTCGCTCCCGCGGCGACGGCGGCCTCCAGGTCGCCGCTCATGCCCGCCGACAGGTGGACCGCGCCCGGGTGCGACTCGCGCACCCGGGCGGCCGTGCGCGCCAGGGCCGCGAAGGCGCGCGCCGAGTCCTGCCCGCGCGGGGCCACGGCCATGAGCCCGGCCAGCCGCAGCGCCCCGGCCGCGGCGACCGCGTCGGCCAGGCGCAGCACGTCCTCGCCCGCCGCACCGCCGCGCGCGGGGTCGACGGTCGCACCCAGCTCACCGGCCAGGTCGACCTGAACGAAGCAGTCCAGCCGACGGCCCGCCGCGGAGGCGCCGGCGGACAGCGCCGTGACCAGGCGGGGGCGGTCCACCGAGTGCACCGCGCGTGCGTAGCGGGCCACGGAGCGGCACTTGTTCGTCTGCAGCTGCCCCACGAAGTGCCAGCGCAGGTCCGGGTGCTCCGGCGCCAGCTCGGCCGCCTTGGCCGAGGCCTCCTGGTCGCGGCTCTCCCCCACGTCGCGCACGCCGAGCCCGGCCAGGGCGTGCACGTCCTCGGCGGGGAAGAACTTCGTGACCACCACCACGGTCAGCTCCGCCGGGTCGCGGCCCGCGGCGCCGGCCGCGGCGGCCACCCGCGCGCGCAGCCGCTCCAGCGCCACGCCCAGCTGCGCGACCCGGTCCCCACCGGGACCGGCGACCGGAGCGGTGGTGGAGCTCACGGCCGCCCCCTCACGGGAGCACCACGACACCGGCGCTGCGGCCGGTGGTGCCGTCGCGGCGGTAGGAGAAGAGGTCGGCGCGCTCGACGGTGCAGGGGCCGGGCCCGGACGCCCGCACGCCGGCCTGCGCGAGCTGGGCGAGCACGCCGGCCGCGACGTCGACGGCCGGGGTGCCCCGGCGCGTGGTGGCCCGCGCCGCCGGCACGACGGAGGCCACCTCGTCGGCCATCGCGGCAGGCACCTCGTAGCAGCCGCCGCACACGGCCGGGCCCAGGGCGGCGACCACCTCGCGCGCCCCCGCGGCCCGCATCGCGGCGAGCACCGCGGGCACCACGCCGGCCACCAGCCCGGGGCGCCCGGCGTGGGCCACGGCGACGACCCCGGCGGCGGGGTCGGCCAGCAGCACGGGGACGCAGTCGGCCACCACGACCGCCAGGGCGAGCCCTCGGCGGCGGGTCACCAGGGCGTCCGCGCGCGGCGGCCGGGGCGGTGCCGCGTCCACCTCGACGACGTCGGCGCCGTGGACCTGGACGGGCACGACGAGCTCGTCGGCCCGCACGGCGGCGCGCAGCGCGGCGCGGTGCGCCTCGACCCGCGCGGGGTCGTCACCGACGTGGTCCCCGAGGTTGAAGCCCGCGTACGGGCCGTCGCCGGCGGCGCCGGCCCGGGTGGTGAAACCGCCGCGGGCACCGGCCGGCAGGCCGGCGTCCAGCAGCGGGACGACCCCGGGGATCACGCCGGGGTCACCCGCCGCGCCCGGGGCGCGGGGGGGGCGCGGGGGGGGGGGGGGGGGGGGCCTGGGGGGTTGGGGGGTGGTGCTTGGGAGGGTGCGCGCGTC
>NZ_JBKBCT010000161.1:0-695 GCF_050871525.1 Kineococcus auxinigenes
GCAAGCTGCTCAACAACATCGAGATCGTGACGCGCGCGGCGCGTGCACAGGCCGAAGGCGATAGCGCCCCAGTGATCGACGAGGCGCTGCTGGCGTCTGCGCTGTCGGAAAACCTGCGCCGCTTCGATAAGGGTGGCGATGCCTTCTACGACCAGATCAGCGCGCTGCATAAGTCCGTGCGCGGCTCCGATCCGGACGGGGCGCTGTACTGGTTCTGTCGCATGCTCGATGGTGGTGCCGACCCGCGCTACCTTGCCCGCCGCATCGTGCGCATGGCCTGGGAAGACATCGGCTTGGCCGATCCGCGAGCAGGGCGTATCACCTTGGATGCTGCCGAAACGTACGAGCGCCTCGGCTCACCGGAAGGGGAATTGGCGCTGGCCCAGGCGGTGATCTACCTGGCTATCGCCCCCAAGTCCAACGCCGGCTACAACGCTTACAACGCTGCGCGCGCGTTCGTCAGCCAGGACAAGTCGCGCACCGTGCCCGTGCACTTGCGCAACGCGCCGACCAAGCTGATGAAAGAACTCGGCTACGGCCACGCCTACCGCTACGCCCACGACGAGCCCGAAGCCTACGCAGCAGGCGAAACCTACTTCCCCGACGACTTGCCCGCGCAGAACTGGTACGTGCCGACGCCGCGCGGTCTGGAAGGCAAGATCGGCGACAAGCTGCGCCACCTGCGCGAGCTCGAT
>NZ_JBKBCT010000028.1:0-43606 GCF_050871525.1 Kineococcus auxinigenes
CCCCCCCCCCCCCCCCCCCCCCCCCCCCCCCCCCCCCCCCCCCCCCCCCCCCCCCCCCCCCCCCCCCCCCCCCCCCCCCCCCCCCCCCCCCCCCCCCGGGGAGGGGATCCGTGGGGGAGGGGTGGGTGTGGTGGGGTGGGGGTGTGAACGCCTCCCCGCCGCGTGCCGTCCCGCCGAACCCGACCGTGCTGCTGCTGGGCGGGCGCAGCGAGATCGGCCTGGAGGTCGCCGAGCGGCTGGTGCGCGCCGGCGCCCGCACCGTCGTGCTCGCCGCGCGCGGCGCCGACCGGCTCGCGGCCGAGACGGCGCGGTTGCGCGCGGCCGGGGCCGCGGACGTGGAGGCGGTGGAGTTCGACGCCGACGACGTCGCCGCGCACGGCCCGCTGCTCGCGGACGTCGTGGCCCGCCACGGGGCGCTGGACGCCGTCGTGGCGTTCGGGGTGCTGGGGGACCAGGCGCGCGCCGAGAGCGACGTCGCGCACGCCCTGGCCGTGGTCCACACCGACTTCACCGCGCAGGTCAGCGTCCTGTCCCACCTCGCGCTGCTGCTGCGCCCGCTGCGCGCCGGGCGGATCGTGGTGTTCTCCTCCATCGCGGGGGTGCGGGCGCGGCGACCGAACTACGTGTACGGCTCCGCGAAGGCCGGTCTGGACGCCTTCGCCTCGGGCCTGGCCGACGCCCTGACCGGCAGCGGCGTCTCACTGCTGCTGGTGCGCCCCGGTTTCGTCATCGGCCGCATGAGCGCCGGCATGCGCCCGGCACCGCTGTCCAGCACGCCGCCGCAGGTGGCCGACGCGACCGTGGCGGCGCTGGGCACCGGGCGGGGCGAGGTCTGGGTCCCGGGGACGCTGCGCGCCCTGGCCGCCGCGATGCGCGCCACCCCGCGCGCGGTGTGGCGGCGCGCCCCGCGCTGAGGCTCGCCGGGCGGGGCGCGCCCGCCCTGCCTACGGTGACGGGCATGGACCTGGAGCTCACCGGGCACACCGCCCTGATCACCGGCGGCGACTCCGGCATCGGCTGGCACACCGCGCGGCTGCTGCTCGCCGAGGGGGCGCGCGTCGCGATCACCGACATCGATCCCGCCCGCCTGGAGGACGCCGCCGCGCGGCTGGGCGCGGGCGAGGACCGGCTCGTCGCCGTCGCCGCCGACCTGACCCGCGCCGAGGACGTGCAGCGCCTGCGGCGGGAGGTCTCGCAGCGCCTGGGCGACCCCGACGTCCTCGTGCACTGCGCCGGGGTGACCGGCGCGCAGGGGCTGTTCCACGAGATCGACGAGGACGGGTGGCGCTCCACCCTGGAGACCGACTTCTTCGCCGCCGTGCGCGTGGTGCGCGCGTTCCTGGACCCCATGCGGGCGAAGGGCTGGGGGCGCGTGGTGCTGCTGGCCTCCGAGGACGCCGTGCAGCCCTACACCGACGAGCTGCCGTACTGCGCCGCCAAGGCCGCCGTGCTGAGCCTGACCAAGGGGCTGTCGAAGACGTACGCGAGCGAGGGCGTCCTCGTCAACGCCGTCTCCCCGGCGTTCATCGCCACCCCGATGACCGACGCCATGATGGAGAAGCGGGCGCAGCAGGACGGCACGAGCGTCGAGGAGGCCATCAGCAGCTTCCTCGACGAGGACCGCCCGTTCATGGAGCTCAAGCGCCGCGGCGACCCGGACGAGGTGGCCTCCGTCATCGCGTTCCTGGTCTCCGAGCGGGCCAGCTTCGTCAACGGCAGCAACTACCGGGTGGACTCCGGCTCCGTCGCGACGATCTGAGGGTCGCGCCCGCGGGCACTAGCGTGGGGCGCATGCCCGACGCAGCACCGCCGCCGGCCCCGCAGGGCGCGACCCTGACGGCCGCCGAGCGCCTCGACGACCTGCCGTTCACCCGCCGCCACCGTCGCCTGCTCGTCGGTTCCGGGATCGGCTGGGCGCTGGACGCGTTCGACGTCGGCCTGGTCGCCTACGTGCTCCTGGCCCTGCGCGTGCAGTGGGACCTGACCGCGGGGGAGAGCTCCTGGATCGCCTCGATCGGGTTCGTCGGCATGGCGATCGGCGCCAGCCTGGGTGGTCTCCTCGCGGACCGCCTCGGGCGCCGGCAGGTGTTCGCCCTGACCCTGCTGGTGTACGGGATCGCCAGCGGCGCCGCTGCCCTGTCGTGGTCGCTGGGCGCGCTGCTGGTGTTCCGGTTCCTCGTCGGCCTCGGGCTGGGTGCGGAGCTGCCGGTGGCGTCCACCCTCGTCAGCGAGTTCGCCCCGCGCCGGATCCGCGGTCGCGCCGTGGTGCTGCTGGAGGCGTTCTGGGCGGTCGGCTGGACCGCCGCCGCGCTCGTCGGGTTCCTGCTGGTGCCGGCCTCCGACGACGGCTGGCGCTGGGCGCTGGTGCTGGGGGCGGTGCCCGCCCTGTACGCGATCGTGGTGCGCCGCGGGCTGCCGGAGTCAGTGCGGTTCCTCATGTCGAAGGGCCGGCACGCCGAGGCCGAGCAGGTGGTCCGGCAGTTCGAGGAGTCCGCAGGCGTGCGGTACGCACCGGGCCCGCTCGCGCACGAAGCCCTCGGTGCCACCGCGGCGAGCGCCCCGGGGGTGTGGAGCCGGGGCCTGCGCCGGCGCACCACCGGCCTGTGGTTGGTGTGGTTCTTCGTGAACTTCAGCTACTACGGGGCGTTCACCTGGATCCCCAGCCTGCTGTTCGAGGACGGGTTCACGGTGGTGCGCTCGCTGGAGTTCACCCTCATCATCACCCTCGGTCAGCTGCCGGGGTACGCGGTGTCCGCCTGGCTCGTGGAGGCGTGGGGGCGTCGTCGCACGCTGTCGGTGTTCCTCGTGGGCTCGGCGGTCGCGGCGCTGCTGTACTCCGCCGCCGACACGGAGCCGGCCATCCTCACCGCCGGGATCCTGCTGTCGTTCTTCAACCTCGGCGCCTGGGGTGCGCTGTACGCGCTCACGCCCGAGGTGTACCCGACGCTGGTGCGCGGCCGGGGTGCGGGCTCGGCCGCCGGGTTCGGCCGCATCGCCTCGATCCTCGCCCCGCTCAGCGTGCCGCTGCTGCTGGGCTCGGGCGGGACCACGCTGGTGTTCGCGGTGTTCGGCGCGGCGTTCGCCCTGGCGGCGGGTGCGAGCTGGCTGCTGCCGGAGACGAGGGACCGGGCCCTGGAGGACTGAGCGCGGCGGACGGGTTCACCAGCCCCGCTCGCGCCACTCCTGCAGGTGCGGGCGCTGCGCGCCGATCGTCGTGGGCGCCCCGTGCCCGGGGTGCACCACGGTGCTGTCGTCCAGGACGGCGAACAGCCGCGCGGTGACGTCGTCCAGCAGCGAGGTGAACGCGGCAGCGTCGCCGCGGGTGTTCCCGACACCGCCGGGGAACAGCGAGTCCCCGGTGAACACGTGGTCCGGGCCCTTAACACCGCCGCGCAGCACCAGCGCCACCGAGCCGGGGGTGTGCCCGCGCAGGTGCACCACCTCCAGGCGCACGTCGCCGACGCTGAGGACGTCGCCGTGGCGCAGCCGGCGATCCACCGGGACGGGCAGGTGGTCGGCGTCGTCCTCCCCGGCGGCGGTCGCGGCCCCGGTGGCGTCCACGACCTCGGCGAGCGCGCCGACGTGGTCGTGGTGGCGGTGCGTGGTGACCACCAGGCCCAGCCCACCGCCGGGCGAGGCGGCGCGCACCAGCTCCAGCAGGGCGGCGGGTTCCGCGGCGGCGTCCACGAGCACCTGCTCGCGGGTGCGCCGGCACGTCACCAGGTACGCCACGTTGTCCATCGGCCCGACGTGCGCCGAGCGCACCTCGGCGTCCGCCGTGAGCTCCACGCCCACCACCTACTCCTGCCCCGCAGTGTCGTCCTGCGCCGCCGTGCCGTCCTGCGCAGCCAGGACCTCCTCGATCCAGCGCAGCCCCGCGATGGCGGTGGGGAAGCCGCACGTGGTGATGGCCGCCAGCGCCACCGCGCGCAGCTCGTCCGGCGAGGACCCCTCCGCCAGCGCCTTGCGGACGTTGGAGCGCACGGCGCCGTCGGCCTCGGCGCCCAGGGCGAGGGCGAACTTCAGCAGCCGGTCGGTGCGGGCGTCGAACCCGGTGTGCGCCCGCACCGCCTCGGCGAGCGCGCCCTGCGCGGCGGCGACGTCCGGGTACCGCTCGGTGAACTCGCGGTAGATCGAGGGCAGGTAGTCGCTCACGGCGTCCTCCGGTGCGCTGGGGTGGTCCGACCGCCGACCCTACCGAGGGGGCAGGGCGCGGTCGCGGACCACGTCCGGGCGCGGGTGCGGCAGCGGTGCGGCACCGGGGCGGCGGCGGTAGACCACGTACGGGCGCCACAGGTACGCCATCGGCGCGGACCACACGTGCACCAGCCGGGTGAACGGCCACAGCGCCAGGAACAGGAACCCGCCCAGGGCGTGCGCCTGGTACACCAGCGGCGCACCGGCCATCAGGGAGGTGTCCGGGGAGAGCAGGAACACCCCGCGGAACCACACCGCGATCGTCTCGCGGTAGTCGTAGCCCGGGCCGACGAGGTTCTCGCCGACGGTCGCGCTCATGCCGAGGACCACCATCGCGGCCAGCGCCAGGTACAGCACCCGGTCCATCGCCGTGGTGGTGCGCCGCACCCGACCGCCGACGACGAAGCGGCGGGCGATCAGCAGCAGCAGCCCCACCACCATCGCGACCCCGGTGACGGTGCCGCCCCAGACGGCCACGAGGTGGTAGGCGTGCTCGGGCACGTGCAGCGCCTCGGTGACGGAGGCGGGGATCAGCAGGCCCATCGCGTGCCCGGCGATGACGCCGAACGCGCCGAGGTGGAACAGCGGCGAGCCCAGCCGCAGGATGCGGCTCTCCAGCAGCTGGCTGGTGTGCGTGGTCCAGCCGAACTGGTCGTGCCGCCAGCGCCACGCGTGGCCAGCGGCGAACACCGCCAGGCACGCGTAGGGGACGACGATCCACAGGGTGACGTCGAGGGCGTTCACGGCCGGGCCTCCGGGGTGCTGCAGGGCGGGTGGGGGGACCAGGAGCGGTCGGGGGAGCTCGCCCCGTAGGGGGCCAGGCCGATCGCGGCGAGCTCGTCGGGGACGTCGAGCGCGCCGGGCGTGGACAGCCCCACGGACTCCACGGGCGGGCCGTCCACGGCGAGCGCCGCCACGGCTTCCCGGTCGGCGTCGGTGAGCGGCGGCAGCGCCCGGCACACCGCGTCCAGCAGGTGCCGGTACGGGGTGCCGGCGGCGACGAGCGCCTCCCGCAGCAGTTCCACGCCGCGCCGGTGCTGGCGCAGCGGGGCCTCCCCGTCACCGGGGCCGGTGACGGCGGCGAACTCCAGGACGACGGGCAGCAGGTCCGGCAGTTCCCCGGGGGCCAGGCGCAGGCCGTGGGCGCGGTAGCGCTGCTTCAGCGTCAGCAGGGCGATGCCGCGCTTGCGGGTGTCCCCGTGCAGGTAGTACGTCAGGTACAGCCCGGATCGGCGGCGCAGGTCGAAGGTCTGCACGTAGTGCTGCTGGACCTCGGTGGCGCAGGTTCCGGTGAGCCAGGTGAGGAACTCGCGCACCGCCGCGGCGACGTCCGGGTGCTCCAGCCTGGCGGCGGCCGCGGTGAGCTCGCCGCCGGCGGCGAGCAGCTCGGCGTCCGGGTAGGTCAGCAGCAGCGAGGCCAGCTCGAACAGCCGGGCCCGCTCGGCGGGCTCCACCACCTCGACGGCCGTGGCGGGGCCGGTCACGGCGGTCACGAGCCGTCCCGGGGGGTGCGAGGGGTGACGTTCAGGCCGCGGCGGCCGTCGGCGCGCCGGCGCAGCAGGCCGGTGCGGCCCGGCCGCACCTGCTCGCCCTCGCCGACGAGGTGGAAGCGCTCCACCGTGGCGGAGGTGGCCGACGCCGCGCCGACGGGGTCGCCGCCCATGCCCGGGCCGCCCGAGCAGTCCAGGCTGCACCCGGTGTCCTGCGCGGCGGTGGCCTGCGCCTCCAGCGCCGCCGCGTCGGCGGCGTGGGCGCGCGGGACGACGTAGCGGTCGTCGTACTTGGCCACCGCCAGCAGCCGGTACATGGCCTCCACCTGGTCCGCGCTCATCCCGATCCCCTCCAGCAGTTCGGCCGCGACGGTGCCGTCGAGGGTGCGTGCCCGCATGTACGCGCGCATCGCCGCCAGCTTCATCAGCACGCCCGCGACCACCTCGGTGTCGCCGGCGCTGAACAGCTCGGCGAGGTACTCCACGGGGATCCGCAGGTCGCGGATGGTGTGGAACACGTCGTCGGCATCGGTGTCGTCACGGCCCGCCTGGCCCACGGCGTCCAGCACGGGCGAGAGCGGCGGGACGTACCAGACCATCGGCATCGTGCGGTACTCCGGGTGCAGCGGCAGCGCGATGCGGTACTCGCTGATGAGCCGGTGCACGGGGGAGTTCGCCGCCGCGGTGATCCACTCCTCCGGCATGCCGGCCTCCCGGGCGGCCTGCTGCACCAGCGGGTCGTGCGGGTCGCAGAACGCGTCGCGCTGGGCGTCCAGCAGGTCGCGCTCGTCCGGCACGGAGGCCGCGGCCAGCACCGCGTCCTCGTCGTAGAGCACGATGCCCAGGTAGCGCAGCCGGCCCACGCACGTCTCCGAGCAGATGGTCGGCAGACCGGCCTCGATGCGCGGGAAGCAGAACGTGCACTTCTCCGCCTTGCCGGTGGCGTGGTTGACGTACACCTTCTTGTACGGGCACGCCGACACGCACATGCGCCAGCCGCGGCACTTGTCCTGGTCCACCAGGACGATGCCGTCCTCCTCGCGCTTGTACATCGCGCCCGACGGGCACGCCGAGACGCACGCGGGGTTCAGGCAGTGCTCGCAGATGCGCGGCAGGTGGAACATGAAGGTCTTCTCGAACTCGAACTTCACCTTCGCCGCCGCCTCCGGGGGCATCCGGACGATGTTCGGGTCGCTGCCGGCGCGCTCGTGCGCCCCGCCGAGACCGTCCTCCCAGTTCGCGCCCCACTCGATCGCCATCGGCTCACCCGTCAGCGCTGAGCGCGGCTGCTTCACCGGGGTGTCGGTCAGGCCGGCGGGAGCGGAGACCAGCACGTCCTTGTCGAACGTCGCGGGCTCGTAGTAGTCGTCGAGGGAGGGCAGGTCGGGGTTGGCGAAGATGCCCGTCAGCCGCTTCACCCGGCCGCCGGAGCGCAGCTTCAGCCGGCCCTTGCCGTCGAGCACCCAGCCGCCCTTCCAGCGTTCCTGGTCCTCGTAGTGCTTCGGGTAGCCGATGCCCGGCTTCGTCTCGACGTTGTTGAACCAGACGTACTCGGTGCCCTCGCGGTTCGTCCACGTCTGCTTGCACGTCACCGAGCACGTGTGGCACCCGATGCACTTGTCCAGGTTCATCACCATGGCGACCTGCGCGCGGATCCGCATCAGTACTGCACCTCCTGCGAGCGGCGGCGGATCACGGTGATCTCGTCGCGCTGGCTGCCGATCGGGCCGTAGTAGTTGAAGGCGTAGGTCAGCTGGGCGTGACCCCCCGCCAGGTGGGTGGGCTTGACCAGCAGGCGCACCATCGAGTTGTGGTAGCCGCCGCGGCGGCCGCTGCCCTCCGCCTTGGGCACGTTCACCGTGCGCTCGGGGGAGTGGTACTGGAACACCGTGCCCTCGGGCATGCGGTGGCTGACCACGGCCCTGGCGACGACGACGCCGTTGCGGTTGTGCGCCTCGATCCAGTCGTTGTCGGCCACGCCGATCTTCTCGGCGTCCTGCACGCTCATCCAGATCACCGGGCCGCCGCGCGAGAGGGCGAGCATCAGCTCGTTGTCGTGGTACATCGAGTGGATCGACCACTTCGCGTGCGGGGTGAGGAACCGCACCGTCACCCCGCCGTCGGCGAGCTCACCGGGCGGGCCGAAGTGCCGGGCCATGTTCAGCGGCGGGCGGAACGCCGGCAGCTGCTCACCCAGCTCGGCGACCCAGTCGTGCTCGACGAAGAAGTGCTGCCGGCCGGTCAGGGTGTGCCACGGCTTGGAGCGCTCGACGTTGATCGTGAACGGGGAGTACCGCCGCCCGTCCTTCTCCGAGCCGGACCACTCCGGGCTGGTCAGCACCGGCTGCGGCGCGCGCTGCGTGTCGGCGAAGGTGACCACGTGGTCCTCGTGGCCGGCGACGAGGTCGGCCAGGCGGTGACCGGTCTGCTCCTCCAGGCGGCGGAACCCCTCGGCGGCGACGCGGCCGTTCGTGGTTCCCGACAGCGTCAGGATCGCCTCGCACATGCGGTCGGCGGTCGCCAGCGAGGGCCGCCCGGCGAACGGGCCGTCGGCGACCACGCCGTTGGTCTTCCGCAACCGCTCGACCTCCGGGGTGACGTCGACGGTGAAGCCCTTCGTCGTCGTGCCCAGGGTGTCCAGCAGCGGCCCGACGGCGCGCATCTTGGCGCCGAGGAGCGTGTAGTCGCGCTCGACCTCGATGAGCTTCGGCATCGTCAGGCCGGGCACCGGCGGGCAGTCGCCGCGCTTCCAGTCGCGCACCCGCCCGCCGGGGGTGGCCAGCTCGTCCGCGGTGTCGTGCTGCAGCGGGGCCGCCAGCACGTCCCGGCGGGTGCCCAGGTGGGTGCGGGCCAGCTCGCTGACCTTGTCGGCGATGTCCAGGAACGCGTCGTAGTCGGTGTGCGCGTCGGCGGGCGGGGCCACGGCGGGGGAGAAGGAGTGCACGAACGGGTGCATGTCCGTGGTGGAGATGTCGTGCTTCTCGTACCAGGTGGCAGCCGGCAGCACCACGTCGGAGTGCAGGCCGGTGTTCGTCATGCGGAAGTCGATCGTGGTCAGCAGGTCCAGCTTGCCGACGGGCGCCTGATCGCGCCACGCCACGTCCCGCGGCCGCTCGCCGGGCCCGCACTCCTGCGCGCTCGCCAGCGACGGCACGCCCAGCAGGTGGCGCATGAAGTACTCGTTGCCCTTGCCGGAGGAACCGAGCAGGTTCGCCCGCCACAGCGTCAGGCAGCGCGGGAAGTTCGCCGGGTCGTCCGGGTCCTCGGCGGCGCTGCGCAGTCGGCCGGCGACCAGTTCGTCCACGACGTGCTGCTGCACCGACTTGCCCGCCGCGCGCGCCTCGTCGGTCAGGTCCAGCGGGTTGCGGTCGAACGCCGGGTGCCCCGGGCTCCAGCCCATGCGCTGCGCGGCGGCGACGGTGTCGGCGAACGTCATGCCCGCCAGGCGGCCGGTGCCCAGCGGGGAGGCCAGCTCGTCGGCCGCGACGCGCTCGTAGCGCCACTGGTCGGTGTGCAGGTACCAGAACGGCGTGGCCGCCTGGTGCCGCATCGGGCGGTGCCAGTCGAACGCGAACGACATGTGCTGCTGACCGGTGAGCGGGCGGGCCTTCTCCTGGCCGACGTAGTGCGCCCACCCGCCGCCGTTGACGCCCTGGCAGCCGGTGAGGGTGACCAGGGCGATGAACGCCCGGTACGTCATGTCCGAGTGGAACCACTGGTTGGCGCCGGCGCCCAGGGCGATGAGGGAGCGGCCCCGGCTGCGCTCGGCGTTGCGGGCGAACTCGCGCCCGATCCGCGCGGCCAGCGCGGCCGGCACCGAGGTGATGGCCTCCTGCCACGCCGGGGTGCCCGGCTGGGTGGCGTCGTCGTAGCCGGTGGGCCAGGTGCCGGGCATGCCCTCGCGGTGCACCCCGTACTGCGCCATCACCAGGTCGAACACGGTGGTGACCAGGTGGCCGCCGACGCGCCGGACGGGAACCCCGCGGCGCACCGTGGTGCCGCCCTCGGTGGGGCCCTCGTCGAAGCGGGCCAGGTCCACCTCCACCGTCGCCTCGGCCTGCTCGAGCAGGCCGAGGGCCGGCTGCACCTCGCCCAGGTCGAGGTTCCAGCGCCCCGCGCCGGACTCGTGCCAGCGGAAGCCGAGGGAGCCGTTGGGCACGGCGGGTGCCCCGGTGCGCTCGTCCACCAGGACGGTCTTGTGCTGGGCGCCGGCGGTCGTGTCGCCCAGGTCGGCGGCGGTCAGGAACCGGTCGGCGGCGTAGGCGCCCTCGCGCTCGCGCAAGGTCACCAGGAACGGCAGGTCGGTGAACCGGCGGACGTAGTCGGTGAAGTAGGGGACCTGCCGGTCGACGAAGAACTCCTTGAGGACGACGTGGCCCATGGCGAACGCCAGCGCCCCGTCGGTGCCGGGGTGCGGGGCCAGCCAGTCGTCGGCGAACTTCACGTTGTCGGCGTAGTCGGGGCTGACGGCCACGACCTTCGTGCCGCGGTAGCGGGCCTCGGCCATGAAGTGCGCGTCCGGGGTTCGGGTGACGGGGATGTTGGAACCCCACATCACCAGGTAGGTGGAGTTCCACCAGTCCCCGGCCTCCGGGACGTCGGTCTGGTCGCCCCAGATCTGCGGGGAGGCCACCGGCAGGTCCGCGTACCAGTCGTAGAAGCTCAGCAGCGTGCCGCCCAGCAGCGCGTGGTAGCGGGTTCCCGCGGCGAAGGAGGCCATCGACATCGCCGGGATGGGCGAGAACCCGACGACGCGGTCGGGTCCGTGCGTCTTGGTGGTGTGCACGTGCGCGGCGGCCACCATGGTGGTGACCTCGTCCCAGGTGGCGCGCACGAAGCCGCCGCGGCCGCGGGCGCTCTTGTACGCCAGCGCCTTCAGCGGCGTCTCGACGATGTCCGCCCACGCCAGCACGGGGTCGCCGAGGCGGGCGAGGTTCTCGCGGAACATCTCGGCCAGGACGCCGCGCACGTAGGGGTGGCGCACCCGGGAGGGGGAGTACTCGTACCAGGAGAACGACGCGCCGCGCGGGCAGCCGCGCGGCTCGTAGTCCGGGGACTCCTCACCGGTGGTGGGGTAGTCGGTGGCCTGGTGCTCCCACGTGATGAGGTCGTCCTTGACGAAGACGTTCCACGAGCACGAACCGGTGCAGTTCACCCCGTGCGTGGAGCGCACGACCTTGTCGTAGCTCCAGCGGTCCCGGTAGAAGGAGTCCCACGACGAGGAGCTGATCTGGTGCAGCGTGCGGCCGGAGTCACCGACCGTCTCGTGCTTGAGGAAGCGGCGCGCCGCCAGCAGCGGACCGGTGCCCGGCACGGTGTCGACGACGCCGGCGGGAGGGTGCTCGGGACTGTCCGCGGTTCGCACGGTGGTGCTCCTGGGGTGGGGGGGCTGCCGGGTGTTCCCCTCCACCTTCGGGTGCGGCCGGTCCCGTGATCGTCGCGGAACGTCCCTGTCCGCCAGGACCAAGGTCCCCGACGGGGCGCGTGCAGGACCATGGTCCTGACAGCCGGGACGTCCCGCCCGTCCCGCCCCCGCCACGCCGGCCGTAGCTTCAGGTGAACGCCGGGGCCGACCCGGCGAGCCCGCGCACCACCGGTGCGCCCCGCCCGACCCGAGGACCTCCCGTGACCCGAGAGACAACCCCCAGCCCCGAACCCACCGCGCGAGCGGGCCGGCCCGGCGCCGTGCTCGCCCTGGCGACCGTCGGTTTCTCCCTGAACTTCTGGGCGTGGGCCCTGCTGAGCCCGCTGGCCCCCCGGTTCAAGGAGGCGCTGGACCTCACCGCGTTCCAGCAGGCGCTGATCGTCGCGGTGCCCGTCGTGGTCGGCTCGCTCGGCCGCATCCCCGTGGGCGCCCTCACGGACCGCTACGGCGCCCGGGTCATGTTCCCGGCCGTCTCGTTCGCCACGATCGTCCCCGTCCTCTACCTCGGCCTGTGGGGCAGCACGTCCCTGACCGGCCTGCTCGTGGGCGGCTTCTTCCTCGGCATCGGCGGCACCGCCTTCGCCGTCGGCGTGCCCCTGGTCAACTCCTGGTTCCCGCCGAACCGGCGCGGCTTCGCCATCGGCGTCTTCGGCGCCGGCATGGGCGGCACCGCGATCAGCGCCCTGACCACCGTGAAGCTGGTGGACGCCGGCAGCATCACCACCCCGTTCCTCATCACCGCGATCGCCCTGGCCGCCTACGGCGTCCTCGCCGCGGTCGTGATGCGTGACGCCCCCGGGCGCCAGGTGCCCACCGAGAGCTTCGCCCGGCGCATGCGCGCCACCGTCGCGCTGCCCATCACCTGGCAGGCCGCCGCGCTGTACGCGGTGGGCTTCGGCGCCTACGTCGCCTTCAGCGTGTACCTGCCCGCGTACCTGAAGACCGGGTACGACCTGGGCCAGGCCGACGCCGCGAACCGGATGGCCGGCTTCGTCGTCCTCGCGGTGATCATGCGCCCGGTCGGCGGCTGGCTCTCCGACCGCCTGCACCCCACGAAGGTGATGATGTGGGCGTTCGCCGTCGTGGCGGTCGCCGCGACCGTGCAGTCGGCCACCCCGAGCCTCGCCCCGGTCGGCACCGTCGCGTTCCTGGCGATGGCCGCGTCCCTGGGCGCCGCCAGCGGTGCCACCTTCGCCCTGGTCGCCCTGCTGGCCCCGGCGAACAAGGTCGGCTCGGTCACCGGTGTCGTCGGCGCCGCCGGCGGCCTGGGCGGGTTCGTCCCGCCGCTGCTCATGGGCTCGCTGTACGAGGTGTACGGCTCCTACACGCTGGCGCTGCTGCTGCTGGCCGGCGTGGCCGTGGGTGCGCTGGCGCTGGACGCGACGATCGGCCGCCGCGCCGGCGGGTCCGGGGGCGCAGGCCGCTCGAGGAGCCCGAAGCGCTCCGAGGAGCGCGGCCGGGGCACCGCTCTGGCCTGAACGACCACCGGCCCGGGGCCGGTGCGCGATGGGCGGTCCACCCGAGGGGGTGGGCCGCCCCTCAGCGTTCCGCGTCCAGCTTGCTGGCGAACACCGCGGCCTGGGTGCGCCGCTCCATGCCCAGCTTCGCCAGCAGGCTCGTCACGTGGTTCTTGATGGTCTTCTCGGCCAGGAACATCCGCTCGCCGATCTGCCGGTTCGTCAGACCCTCGGCGATGTGCTCCAGCACGGTGCGCTCGGTGGGGGTCAGCGAGGCGATGCGGGGGTCGGTGCGCTCACCGGCGCGCATCCGGTCCAGCACGCGCGCCGTCACCGCCGGGTCCAGCAGCGACTGCCCCGCCGCCACCGCCCGCACGGCCTGCAGCAGGTCCGCCGAACGCACCTGCTTGAGCAGGTACCCCGCCGCCCCCGCCATGATCGCGGCGAAGAGGGCCTCGTCGTCGTCGAACGACGTCAGCACCAGGGCCTTGATCTCCGGGGAGTCCGAGCGCACCTGCCGGCACACGTCGATCCCGGAGCCGTCGGGCAGCCGGGCGTCCAGGACCGCCACGTCCGGGCGGGCGGCGGGGATGCGCCGCAGCGCCTCCGCGGCCGTGGACGCCTCGCCCACGACCTCCAGGTCGCCCTCGGACTCCAGCAGCTCCCGCAGGCCGCGGCGGACGATCTCGTGGTCGTCGAGGAGGAAGACGCGCACCGTCACCCCGCCACCGTAGCCCCCGCGCCGTGGCGCGGTCCCTCCCCGCGGGACCTTCGGTCCTGTCCCGGCGGGCTCGCGGCACCGATCCTGGGAGCATGATGCTCTCCGCGACCGTGCCCGCCGCAGCGGGCGTCCTGCTGCCGCTGGCGCCCGAGGAGTGCCTGGCGCTGCTGGCCACCCGCCCCTTCGGGCGCGTGGTCTTCACCCACCGGGCCCTGCCGGCGGTGCTGCCGGTGAACTTCCTGCTCGACGACGGCGCCGTGCTGCTGCGGGTGCAGCCCCGCTCGGCGCTGGCCACCGCGGCCGGCGGCACGGTCGTCGCCTTCCAGGCCGACGACATCGACGCGGCCACCCGCACCGGGTGGAGCGTGACGGCCGTGGGCCGCGCCGACGTGGTCGGCGACGAGGTGCGGCAGCGGGCGCTGGACGGCCTGGCCGCCTGGGCGGGCGGTGAGCGCGACCACGTCGTGCGCATCGGCCTGGAGCAGCTGACCGGCCGCCGGCTGGCGCAGGTGCCCGTGCTGCCCGGGGCCGTCGGCGCCTAGGCCGAGTGCTGCGGATCACGGAGGGGCGACTTCGCGGTCGTGCCGATGTCGCGGCGTCTCCTCCCGTGGTGATCTTGCACGCTTGAGGGCTCAACCGTGCAAGACCACCACGGCTTTCTGGGCGGTCTCGCTGCGCACCACCGCCGACGCTCCCGCGCAGTGACGGCCTGCCCCGGTGCGTCCGCCCTCGTCTGCAGCACCGCTGTCCGCCGCACACGATCTGCAAGGCAGGGCAGGGCAGGGCAGGGCAGGGCTCAGCGTCCCTTCGCCCGGCCGCGGGGCAGGTCCCGCACGTAGGCCTCGGCCTCCTCCAGGGTCAGCACCGGCCCGGTCGCACCGAACGCGATGCGCGCGTCCTTCGCGCCGGGCTCGCCGCTGGTCAGCAGGTAGCCGGGGTGCCGGTTCGTGGGCGCCTCCAGCGTCCACCCCTTCGCCCCGGCCTCGCGCCGCAGCCGCTCGTACCGCTCCCGCTCGGTGTCCTCGTCCGCGCCCATGCCCGGCACTGTCACCGCTGCGGCTCGGTGCGCGCAACGCGGACGGGCTTCGAGCAGGGTCCGTCGCGGCGCATGACCTAGCCTCACGTGCGTGGTGAGCACCGACACCCCCCTCCCGGACGGCGACGCCCCCCTGAGCCGGTTGCGCCTGGACGTCCTGCTGCGCGAGCTGGTCGAGCGCGCCGAGGAGGTGATCGCCACCGAGGGCCGCCTGCACCGCCTCCTGGAGGGGGTGGTGTCCATCGCCAGCGACCTGAGCCTGCCGGACACGCTGCGGCGCATCACCGAGGTCGCCACCGAGCTGTCCGGTGCCCGCTACGGCGCCCTCGGCGTCGTCGGGCCCGACCGGCGGCTGTCGCAGTTCGTCACCGTCGGCGTGGACGAGGAGACGCGGCTGCGCATCGGGCCCCCGCCGCGCGGCCACGGCGTCCTCGGCGTCCTCATCGACGACCCGCGCCCCGTGCGCCTGCACGACATCGCCGAGCACGCCAGGTCGTACGGCGTCCCGCCGAACCACCCGCCCATGGCGAACTTCCTCGGGGTGCCCGTCCGCGTCGGCGAGGAGGTCTTCGGCAACCTCTACCTCACCGAGAAGGGCGGCGGCGACTTCACCCAGGAGGACGAGGACGTCGTCGTCGCGCTGGCCGCGGCCGCCGGCATCGCCATCAAGAACGCCGACCTGTTCGAGCAGACCCGCACCCGCGAGCGCTGGCTGGAGGCGTCCACCGAGGTCACCGCCGCCCTGCTCAGCGGATCCGGCGGTGCGCGCGCCCTGGACCGGGTGGTCGCGCAGGCGTGCGTCGCCGCCGACGCCGAAGCCGGGGTCCTGCTGCTCGCGGACACCGGGCCGGGGCTGCGGGTGGCGGCGGTCGCCGGCCCCGCGGCGCAGGACCTCGTGGGCCGGCGCGTGCAGGACGGCCCCGCGCTGGAGGTCCTGGCGGACGGGGCGCCGCGCCCGCTGCCGGCGGCCGGTGAGCACCTGCCCGGGCTGGACGCGGCGGGCGGGCCCACCGCGCTCGCCCCGCTGTCCGTGCCCGACCGCGCCGCCCTGGGCGTGCTGGCGCTCGCCCGCCGCAGCGGTGCGCTGGAGTTCACCGGGGCGGAGGTGGGCATGGTGAGCTCCTTCGCCGGGCACGCGGCGCTCGCCGTGGAGTTCGAGCGCGCGCAGGCCGACCGCCAGCGCCTGGCCGTGTACGAGGACCGCGACCGCATCGCCCGCGACCTGCACGACCTCGTCATCCAGCGCCTGTTCGCCGTCGGCCTGGGGCTGCAGTCGCTGGGTCCCCGGTTGCGCGGCACGGGGACCGAGGACCGCCTGGCCGCCTTCGTCGACGACCTCGACGAGACGATCCGGGAGGTGCGGCGCACGATCTTCTCGCTGCAGGAACCCGACGAGGGCCCCACCGGGCTGCGGGGGGAGCTGCTGCGGGTCGCCTCCGGGGCCACCGGGCCGCTCGGCTTCGAACCGCACCTGGCGCTGGAGGGACCGCTGGACTCCGCGGTGCCCGACGACGTGCGGGCGGACCTGCTGGCGGTGATGGGGGAGGCGCTGGCGAACGTCGCCCGCCACGCCCGCGCCTCCCGCGTGGACGTGCACGTGTCCGTGGACGCCGCCGGGCGCGAGCTGCTTCTGCGGGTCGCCGACGACGGCGTCGGCCCGGACCCGGAAGCGTCCCCCGGGCACGGCACCCGGAACATGTCCGCGCGCGCCGAGCGGCTGGGCGGGCGGTGCGCGCTGCGCCCGCGTGAGCGCGGCGGCGCGGAGCTGCGCTGGAGGGTCCCGCTGGCCTGAGCCGGCGCTCCTGACCCGCGGTCAGCGCCCGGGCGCGCTCACCCGTGCGCGTGCGCGTGCAGGTGGTCGTGGTCGTGGGGGTGCTCGTGCCCGTGGGGGGCGCCGACCGCGGGGTCGGCGTGCAGGCGCTCCCACTGGTCGCCGTCCAGGGCGGTCAGGGCGGCGGGGAAGAGGCCGTTCTCCTCCTTCTCGATGTGCTCGCGCAGCATGAACAGCAGGTCCTGCAGCCCGGACCAGTCCCCGCCGCGGCAGGCCGCGAAACCGGCGTCGAGGTCGTCGTGCTCGCGGCACAGGGCGTCGACGTGGTCGCTGAAGTCGGGGTCCCGGCGCAGCTCGGTGAACAGGCCGCGCTCCTCCAGGGCCGTGTGCGGGTGCAGCAGCCCCTCCAGGACGTCGAGCAGCTCCAGCGCGGCGGTGCTGTCGCCGGCGTCGACGGCGCGCTGCAGCGGGCCGCTGGCGTTGACGATCGCGTCGTGCTCGGCGTTGAGCTGGCCGATGAGCGTGATGTCGCGGCATCCGCAGTAGCTGCACACGAGGAGTTCCTCCTGGTCGCTCGGGGTGGTTCGTCGCCGTACGGATCGGTCTGCGGGCAACCAGTCTGGGCGGGACCGCGGGCTCGTGGACCAGGGACGGAGGTCCCTGGTCCACGACCCCGCTGCAGTGTTGGCTGAGGTGAGGCGCACCTGTGGTGACAGATGTGCAGGGAAGCAATATGTTGCTGAGCGTGTCGGGAGTTCACTCTCCATGACGGAGGGTGCGTGCTGCCGGCGTACCCGGTGGTCCAGCCACGGCCGCGCGGGCGTCCATCGACCGCGGGCTGAGGGAGTTCCACCGTGACCGCCACCCACGACCGCAGCGGGGCCGCCGGCCTCGACAACGGACTGTCCGAGGCGCTGGTCCGAACATCGAGGTTCTTCCGGAAGGGCTCCGTCAGCGACGACCTGCGCTCGCTGCACCAGGTGGGCGGCCGTGATGCGGACGCCTTCTACCGCGACCGCTGGTCCCACGACAAGGTCGTGCGCTCCACCCACGGCGTGAACTGCACGGGTTCGTGCTCGTGGAAGGTGTACGTCAAGGACGGCATCATCACCTGGGAGGCGCAGCAGACCGACTACCCCTCGGTCGGCCCGGACCGCCCCGAGTACGAGCCGCGCGGCTGCCCCCGCGGAGCCGCGTTCTCCTGGTACACCTACTCGCCCACGCGCGTCCGTTACCCGTACGTGCGCGGTTCCCTGCTGCAGATGTACCGCGAGGCCAAGAAGCGGTTGGGTGACCCCGTCCTGGCGTGGGCGGACGTCGTCTCCGACCCCGAGCGTGCCCGCACCTACAAGTCCCAGCGCGGCAAGGGCGGCCTGGTGCGCGCCGGCTGGGAGGAGGCGACCGAGATGGTCGCCGCCGCCTACGTCCGCACCATCAAGCAGCACGGTCCCGACCGGGTCGCCGGGTTCTCCCCGATCCCGGCGATGTCGATGGTCTCGCACGCCGCGGGGTCGCGGTTCACCTCGCTCGTCGGCGGTTCGATGCTGTCCTTCTACGACTGGTACGCGGACCTGCCCGTCGCCTCGCCGCAGGTGTTCGGCGATCAGACGGACGTGCCGGAGTCGGGGGACTGGTGGGACGCCTCCTACCTGATCCTGTGGGGCTCCAACGTCCCCGTGACCCGCACCCCGGACGCCCACTGGATGACCGAGGCCCGCTACCGCGGCCAGAAGGTCGTCGTCATGAGCCCGGACTACTCCGACGCCACGAAGTTCGCCGACGACTGGCTGGCCCCGCACCCGGGGACGGACGGTGCCCTCGCGATGGCGATGGGGCACGTCGTCCTCAAGGAGTTCTTCGTCGACCGGCAGGTGCCGCGCTTCAGCGACTACGTCAAGAAGTACTCCGACCTGCCGTTCCTGGTCACCCTGGAGGAGCGGGGCGACACGGTGGTGCCGGGGAAGTTCCTCACCGCCGCCGACCTCGGCGACGAGTCGGAGGAGGGGCACTTCAAGACCGTCCTCGTCGACGCCGCCACCGGGCGCGCCACCGTCCCGAACGGCACGCTCGGCGACCGCTTCAGCGAGGCGGGCAAGGGCCGCTGGAACCTCGACCTCGGCGGCGTCGACCCGCTGCTCACCCTGGACGAGCCCGGCGGTGTCGCCAGGGTGGTGGAGCTCCCGCGCTTCGACACCGCTGACGGTCAGGCGGGCGTGGTGCGCCGCGGCATCCCGGTGCGCGAGGCCGGCGGCAAGCTCGTCACCACCGTCTACGACCTGCTGCTCGCGCAGTACGGCGTCGGCCGGCCCGGCCTGCCCGGTGAGTGGCCGGAGTCCTACGACGACGCCTCCTCGCCGTGCACGCCGGCCTGGCAGGAGCAGTTCACCGGGGTCCCGGCCGCCGCCGCCGCCAAGATCGGCCGCGAGTTCGCCCAGAACGCCGAGGAGTCCGGCGGCCGCTCCATGATCATCATGGGGGCGGGCACCAACCACTGGTTCCACTCCGACACGATCTACCGGGCGTTCCTCGTCCTGACCACGCTCACCGGCTGCCAGGGGGTCAACGGCGGGGGCTGGGCGCACTACGTCGGGCAGGAGAAGTGCCGGCCGGTGACCGGGTGGTCCACGCTCGCGTTCGGGCTGGACTGGCAGCGCCCCCCGCGGCAGATGATCCAGACGGCGTACTGGTACCTGCACACCGACCAGTTCCGCTACGACCACTTCAAGGCCGACACCCTGTCCTCCGCCGCCACCGGCGGCCTGCTGTCGGGGATGACCACCGCCGACGTCGTCGCCAAGTCGGCGCGCATGGGCTGGATGCCCTCGTACCCCACGTTCGACCGCAACCCGCTGGACATCTGCGACGACGCCGAACGGGCCGGGGTCCCGGTGCAGGACCACGTCGTGGAGGAGCTGAAGTCGGGGCGGTTGCGCTTCGCGGCCGAGGACCCCGACTCCCCGGAGAACTTCCCCCGCGTCCTGACGATCTGGCGCGCCAACCTCCTGGGGTCCTCGGGGAAGGGCAACGAGTACTTCCTCAAGCACCTGCTCGGCACGGACGCCTCGGTGCGGGCCACCGAGGCCGAGCCGCACGACCGCCCGCGCGACGTCGAGTGGCACGAGGAGGCGCCCACCGGGAAGCTCGACCTGCTCCTGACCCTCGACTTCCGCATGACCAGCACCACGGTCTTCTCCGACGTCGTGCTCCCCGCGGCCACGTGGTACGAGAAGTACGACCTCAACACCACGGACATGCACCCCTACGTCCACTCCTTCAACCCCGCCATCGCGCCGCCCTGGCAGAGCCGCACGGACTTCGACGCCTTCAACACCATCGCGAAGGAGTTCAGCCGCCTGGCGGCGCAGCACCTCGGGGTCCGCAAGGACCTGGTGGCCGCGCCACTGCTGCACGACTCACCCGACGAGATGGCCAACCCGCACGGGGTGGTGCGCGACTGGAAGCTCGGGGAGTGCGAGCCCGTGCCGGGCAAGACGATGCCCAAGCTGGTCGTGGTGGAACGCGACTACGGGGCCGTCGCCGAGAAGATGACGTCCCTAGGCCCCCTCGTGGAGGAGCTCGGGATGCCGGTGAAGGGCCTGTCCTCCATCCCCGACCAGGAGGTGGAGTACCTGCGGCACAAGAACGGCACCGTCCGCAGCGGTGCAGGGGAGGGGCGCCCGTCGCTGGCCCGCGACGTGGACATGTGCGAGACCATCCTCGCGCTGTCCGGCACCACGAACGGGCGGCTGGCCACCCGCGGCTTCGAGAAGGTCGAGGAGCGCACCGGGATGCGCCTGGCGGACCTGTCCGCCGAGCACGAGGGCAAGCTCATCACCTTCGCCGACACGCAGTCCCGCCCCGTACCGGTCATCACCTCACCGGAGTGGTCCGGCAGCGAGCACGGCGGCCGGCGGTACTCCCCGTTCACGATCAACGTCGAGCGGCTCAAGCCCTGGCACACGCTCACCGGGCGGCAGCACTTCTACCTCGACCACGACTGGATGTCGGAACTGGGCGAGAACCTGCCCGTCTTCCGGCCACCGCTGAACATGCAGGCCCTCTTCGGTGAGCCGGCCCTGGGGGAGCAGGGGGAACTGGGCATCACGCTGCGGTACCTCACCCCGCACAACAAGTGGTCCATCCACTCCGAGTACCAGGACAACCTGCTGATGCTCAGCCTCTCCCGCGGCGGGCAGACCATCTGGATGTCCGACGTGGACGCCGCGAAGGTCGGTGTCAGCGACAACGACTGGATCGAGGCGGTGAACCGCAACGGCGTGGTCGTGGCCCGCGCCATCGTCTCGCACCGCATGCCCGAGGGGACGGTGTACATGCACCACGCTCAGGACCGCCTCATCGACGTCCCGCTGGCGGAGGCGTCCGGCAAGCGTGGCGGCATCCACAACTCGCTGACGCGGCTGCTCATGAAGCCCAGCCACCTCATCGGCGGGTACTCCCAGCTGACCTTCGCCTTCAACTACCTCGGGCCCACCGGGAACCAGCGGGACGAAGTGACCGTCATCCGCCGCCGCAGCCAGGAGGTGCAGTACTGATGCGTGTCATGGCGCAGATGTCCATGGTGATGAACCTGGACAAGTGCATCGGGTGCCACACCTGTTCGGTCACCTGCAAGCAGGCGTGGACCAACCGCACGGGGGTCGAGTACGTCTGGTTCAACAACGTCGAGACCCGCCCCGGGCAGGGCTACCCGCGGCGCTACGAGGACCAGGAGAAGTGGAAGGGCGGCTGGGAGCTCAACCGGCGCGGCCGGCTCAAGCTCAAGGCCGGTGGTCGGGCGAAGAAGCTGCTGACCATCTTCTCCAACCCGATCCAGCCCTCCATCGACGACTACTACGAACCCTGGACGTACGACTACGAGACGCTGACCGACGCCCCGCTCCAGGAGCACACGCCCGTCGCGCGGCCGAAGTCCATGCTGACCGGCGAGGACATGAAGATCGAGTGGTCGTCCAACTGGGACGACAACCTCGGCGGCTCCCCCCAGCTCGGGGACAAGGACGTCATGCTCCAGCAGATCGCCGACAAGGTGAAGCTCGACTTCGAGAAGACGTTCATGTTCTACCTGCCGCGCATCTGCGAGCACTGCCTGAACCCCTCGTGCGCGGCGTCCTGCCCCTCCGGTGCGATCTACAAGCGCTCCGAGGACGGCATCGTCCTGGTCGACCAGGACCGGTGCCGCGGCTGGCGGATGTGCGTGACGGGCTGCCCGTACAAGAAGATCTACTTCAACCACCGGACCGGCAAGGCCGAGAAGTGCACGTTCTGCTTCCCCCGGGTGGAGGTGGGAATCCCGACCGTCTGCTCGGAGACCTGCGTGGGCCGGCTGAGGTACATCGGCCTGGTGCTCTACGACGCCGACCGGGTGCTGGAGGCCGCCTCCACGCCCGGCGACCAGGACCTCTACGAGGCCCAGCGGCAGGTGTTCCTCGACCCGAACGACCCGGAGGTGATCCGCGAGGCGGAACGCGCCGGCATCCCGCGCGACTGGATCACCGCGGCGCAGCGCTCTCCCGTCTACCGGCTCATCAACGAGTTCAAGGTGGCGCTGCCCCTGCACCCGGAGTACCGGACCATGCCCATGGTCTGGTACATCCCGCCGCTCTCGCCGGTGGTGGACGTCGTGCGCGACACCGGCCACGACGCGGAGGACGAGGGGAACCTCTTCGCGGCCATCGAAGCCCTGCGCATCCCCGTGGAGTACCTCGCCGAGCTGTTCACCGCCGGGGACGTCGGCCCGGTCAACGCCGTGCTGCACCGCCTGGCGGCGATGCGCGCCTACATGCGCGACCTCAACCTGGGCCGGCCGGCGGACGAGGAGACCGCCCGTCGGGTCGGCATGACCGGTGCCGAGGTGCAGGAGATGTACCGGCTGCTCGCCATCGCCAAGTACGACGAGCGCTACGTCATCCCCACCGCGCACGCCGAGCAGGCCCACAAGCTGGAGGAGCTCGCCACCGAGTGCAGCCTCGACTACGACGGCGGCCCGGGCATGGGCGGGTGGGGGCCCTTCGGGGAGAGCTCCGGCGGTACCACCCCCATCGCCGTGGAGAACTTCCACATGCTCAAGGAGCGGCAGAACGCCGACTCCGTGACCAGGCCGTCGGAGTCGGGGCGGGTCAACCTCCTCAACTGGGACGGCAAGGGGGCCCCTGCGGGCCTGTTCCCGTCGCGGGACGCCTCGCGCGGCGCGCCCTCGGAAGCGGGCACCGGTGAGGAACCCGGTGACCCGGGTGTGACGGAGCCCAAGCCGTGAGGCGCGGCCCGGCCGCGGCGGCACAGGTGCGGCCGACCGAGGCGGCCACGGCCCGCCAGGCGGCCTCCCTCCTGCTCGGCTACCCCGAGCAGGAGCTGCTGGAACGCCTGCCGCTGCTGCGCGCGGTCGTCGCCCCGCTGCCCGCGGCGCTGGCTGGCCCGCTGGGCCGCTTCCTCGACCACGTCGAGACCACGCCGCTGGAGCAGCAGCAGGCCGAGTACGTGGAGGTCTTCGACCTGCGCCGCCGCTGCTGCCTGTACCTGACGTACTACGCCCACGGGGACACCCGGAAGCGGGGGATGGCCCTGCTGAAGTTCAAGCACCTGTACTCCCGGGCCGGGATGGTGCTCGACGACGGTGAGCTGCCCGACCACCTCGCCGTGGTGCTGGAGTTCACCGCGCTGGGTGACGCCCGCCGCGGGGAGCGGCTGCTCACCGAGCACCGGGCGGGGCTGGAGCTGATCCGGCTGTCCCTGCAGGACCGCCGCTCGCCGTACGCGCACGTCCTGCAGGCGGTGTGCGCGACGCTGCCGGCGGTGCGCGCGGAGGACCGTGAGGCCGTGCTGCGCCTGGCGGCGCAGGGCCCGCCGAGCGAGGACGTGGGGCTGGACCCGTACGGGGAGGCGTCCTTCGCCCCGCCGGAACACATGCCCGTCCCCAGCATCCCCCCCGGGGCGAAGATGCTGCCCGTCACCTCAGGAGCGACCCCGTGAACGTCAGCGCCACCGACCTGGTCCTCTGGCTCATCGTCCCCTACCTGTGCCTGGCGGTCTTCGTCGTCGGGCACTACTGGCGCTACCGGTACGACAAGTTCGGCTGGACCACCCGCTCCAGCCAGCTGTACGAGCGCCGGCTGCTGCGCTGGGGGAGCCCGCTGTTCCACTTCGGCATCCTGGCCGCCCTCGGCGGGCACGTCATCGGCCTGGGCATCCCGGCGTCGTGGACCGAGGCCGTCGGCATCACCGAGCACGCCTACCACTTCGTGGCCGTCTCCATCGGCGCCGTCGCGGGTTTCTGCACCCTGGCGGGCTTGGCCATCCTCATCTACCGGCGCCGCACCGTGGGTCCGGTGTTCTCCGCGACCACGCGCAACGACAAGTTCATGTACGTCGTCCTGACGGCGACCATCCTGTTCGGCATCAGCAACACCGTTCTGGGCAACGTCATCGGCCAGGCCTCCGACTACCGCACGACCGTCTCGCCGTGGTTCCGCAGCATCTTCTACTTCCAGCCCCAGCCGGAGCTGATGGCCCAGGCCGGCATCGGTTACCAGCTGCACGCCCTGTCGGCGTTCCTGCTGTTCGCGATCTGGCCGTTCACGCGTCTCGTGCACGTCTTCAGCGCACCGCTGGGGTACTTCACCCGCCCCTACATCGTCTACCGCAGCCGCACGCCGCAGCTCGGCAACCGCGCCACCGCGCGGGGCTGGGACCGGGTGGACCAGAAGTCCCGGCGCTGAGCGCAGCCCTCGGCCCACCCGAAGGAGGGACGCACCACCGTGGTCACCGGATCCGCTGCGAGCCCCGTCCCGGGGGCCCAGGCCCCCGCCGTCCCCCGCCAGGCGTGGATCGTCCTGGCCACCGCCACCGTCGGCTTCGCCGTCAACTTCTGGGCGTGGGCGCTCATCAGCCCGCTGGGCAGCTACTTCGCCGGGGAGCTGGAGCTGTCGGCGCTGGAGAAGTCGCTGCTCGTCGCCGTTCCCGTCGTGGTCGGCTCGCTGGGGCGCATCCCCGTGGGTGCGCTCACCGACCGGTTCGGCGCCCGGGTGATGTTCCCGGTGATGTCCGCCCTGACCATCGTGCCGGTGCTGTTCGTCGGGTTCGTGGCGACCGGCTCGCTGGCGCTGATGCTCCTGGGCGGCACGTTCCTGGGCCTGGGCGGCACCACGTTCGCCGTGGGCGTCCCGCTGGTCAACGCGTGGTTCCCCCCGGCCCGGCGTGGTGCGGCGCTGGGGATCTTCGGCATCGGCATGGGCGGCACCGCCGTGTCCTCGTTCACCACGGTGGCGCTGAAGGACGCGCAGGGGTTGACGTTCCCCTTCGTGCTGGTCGCCGTCCTGCTGGCCGTCTACGCCGTCGTCGCGGCCGTGGTGCTGCGCGACGCACCCGGACGGCAGGTGCCGACCGGCAGCGCGCTGCGGCGGGCGTGGACGACGTTCCGGATGCCGGTGACGCTGCAGCTGGCGTTCCTGTACGCGGTGGGTTTCGGCGGGTTCGTCGCCTTCAGCGTGTACCTGCCCACCTACCTGCGCGACGCCTTCGGGCTCGAACCCGGTGACGCGGCGGTCCGCACGGCGGGTTTCGTGGTGCTCGCCGTGGCGATGCGCCCGGTGGGTGGCTGGCTGTCCGACCGCCTGCGCCCCGTGCCCGTCCTGGTCGCCTGCTTCGCCGTGGTGGCGGTCTTCGCGACCGTCTGCGCCCTGGAGCCCCCGCTGGAACCCGTCGGCACGGTCGCGTTCCTCACCATGGCCGCGGCGCTGGGGGCCTCCTCGGGTGCCGTGTTCGCCCTGCTGGCGGTCGTCGCCCCACCCGGCACGGTCGGCTCGGTGACCGGCATCGTCGGTGCCGCGGGCGGGCTGGGCGGTTTCGCCCCACCCCTGGTGATGGGCGCGATCTACGGGTACGTGGGCAACTACAAGCCCGGGCTGGCGCTGCTCGCCGTCGTCGCCCTCGCCGCCGCCCTGTACACGGCCCTGGCGATGCGCTCGGTGACCGCCGACGTCGGTCGGGGCTGACCGGGCGGAGCGCTCCTGCGGGACCAGCGTCCCCGGTCCCGGGACCAAGGTCCCCCCGGATCGGGCGCCGGGTCTTCTTACGCTGGGGCAACCGCCGTGCCCCCGTGGTGCGGCGCTGCGTCTCGCACCCGCACGTCCCTGGAGGTCCCGTGTCCACCACCGCCCCGCACCGCACCCCGCTGCTGTCGGAGGGCTCGCAGGAGGTGGTCCGCGCGACGGCAGCCGCCGTCGCCGCGAACGCCGAGGCCATCACGGCCCGCTTCTACCCGAGCATGCTGACCGCCCACCCGGAGCTGCGGCGGGTCTTCAACACGGGCAACCAGGCGACCGGGGAGCAGAGCAAGGCGCTGGCCGCGGCCGTGGTCGCCTACGCCGTGCAGCTCATCGACCCCGACGCGCCGCCGTTCGACCACGTCCTGCGCCGCATCGCCCACAAGCACATCTCCCTGGGCATCCGCCCCGACCAGTACACGATCGTCGGGCGCCACCTGCTGGCCGCCGTCGGCGAGGTCCTCGGCGACGCGGTCACGCCCGAGGTGGGGGCCGCCTGGGACGAGGTGTACTGGCTGTTCGCCACCCAGCTCATCGCCGAGGAGGCGCGCCTCTACCACCTGGCCGGTGTGGACCCGGCCGTGCCGGTGCGCCCGTACCGGGTGGTGCGCCGCGTGCAGGAGACGGCGGAGGTCGTCTCGTTCGTGCTGGAACCCGCGGACGGCGAGCCCCTCCCGGCGGTCCAGCCCGGCCAGTACGTGTCGGTGTTCGCCGACCTCCCGGACGGCGCCCGCCAGCCGCGGCAGTACACCGTCTCCTCCGCCCGCGGCGGCACCCGCCTGCAGATCACCGTGCGCCGGGTGCGCGGTCGCGACGGCGCCCCCGACGGGCAGGTCTCCTCGTTCCTGCACGACCACGTAGCCGTCGGCGACCTGCTGGACGTCAGCACCCCCGCCGGTGACGTCGTCCTGGACGACACCGACGCGCCGCTGCTGCTCGCCAGCGCCGGCGCCGGCATCACCCCGGTCCTCTCGATCGTCGAGCACGTCGCCCGCACCCGGCCGCACCGGCAGGTGGTCGTCGCCCACGCCGACCGCACCGCCGCCGACCACGCCCTGCGCGAGACGGTGCTGCGCGCCGGCGCCGAGCTGGACGACTTCACGGCACTGGCCTGGTACGAGCAGCCCGAACCGGGCGACACCACCTCCCGGCAGGGGTTCATGGACCTGTCCGAGGTCCCGCTGCCGGAGGGCGTGCAGGTGTTCACCTGCGGGCCGCTGCCGTTCATGCGGCAGGTGCGCGCCACCCTGCTGGCGCGCGGGGTGCCCGCCTCCGCCATCCGCTACGAGGTCTTCGGCCCCGACCTGTGGGGCGCCGCGCCCGAGCCGGCGCAGCAGGCGCAGCCGGTGCCGCGCCAGGAGGCCCGCCAGGAGCGCGTGGCCGTCTGACCCTCAGGCGGCGGGCCGCTGCGGGCCGGGTTCCGCGTCGCCGAACCCGGCCCGCGCGGTGCGCACGGTCGTCCCCGCCCGCAGGTCCACCACGGTGGGACCGGCCGGGGCCGCGGCGCGGCGCTGCGCGCGCCGGTGCACGAGGGCCGCGGCGAACGCCAGGGCCACGACGGCGTAGAACACGGCGCGGGCGGCCTCGCCGTCGGCGGCGAACCCCGCCACCAGGGCGGCGGAACCGACAGCGCCCACGACGTGCACGAGGTCCATGAACGACGTCCAGACGGCCACCCGACGATGGTGGCCCCTCTCGCGCCGATCCGCCCGCCGGTGCGTGGCGGACGACCGTCACGGCCCACGGTGAAACACGGACGGTGACGCAAGCTTGCTCCCCGTGGGGGAGGTGGTGCGCTCAGCGCAGCCGCAGGCCCATCGTCAGCCCCGTCGCACCCGCTTCGGGCTCCACGAGCTCGCGGAACCCCAGCCGCCGGTAGAACGCCACCGCGCCGGGGTTCCGGGTGGAGACCCCCAGGTGCACGCCCGGCACCCCGCGCGCACCGAGCTGGACCAGCAGGTGCTCCACGAGCCGGCGGCCCAGCCCGCGCCCCTGTGCGTGCGGCAGCAGGTCGATGTGCAGGTGCGCCGGGTGCGCGGTGCGCCCGTGCAGGTACGGCCGAGGCCCCGTCGGCCGGTCCAGCGAGCGCAGCAGCGCGGCGTCCAGCTCGGTGGGCCGCACGCCGCCGGCCACGAGCTCGCGGTGGCGCCGGCGCACCCCGGCCCACCACCGCTCCCGGGCCCACTGCTCGAACGCCAGGGTGTCGGCGCAGCCGATGACGTACCCGGCCACCCCCGCGCCGTCGTCGAGGACGGTGACCAGCGCGGGGTCGTGCGCGGCGTAGGGGCCGGCGTACACGTCGCCCAGCAGCAGCGGGTCCGCGCAGCGGTCCGTGGCGTCCTCGCCGTGGAACCCGGTGCGCAGGCACACGTCGTACAAGCCGCTCAGGTCCGCCGGGGACGCGGGGTCGAACGGGCGCAGGCGGAGCTCGGTGGAGGGCTGCCCCCCCGGGAGCGCTCCCGGCGCTGGTTCGTGCGGCACGGCGCCCATCCTGCCCCACCGGGCCGCGGCGCCCCGGGGCGGTGAGCGGGTTCCCGGTCCGGGGCCCGGGTCAGGAACCCTCCTCCAGCTCCTCGGTCCAGCGGCCGGTGCTGGGGTCGACGAAGCAGTCGACGCCCTCGTGCTCCACCTCCACCTCCACGGCGAGCCCGCGGACCTGCTGGGACGCGGCGGCGAGCTGCTCGGCGCTCGGTGCCGGCAGTTCGGCGCACGGGCTGGTCCCGCTGCAGGCGGTCAGGGTCAGGGTCGCGAGGGCGGTGGCGGCCAGGGCGGCGGGCGACTGCTTCACGGCGCCGGATCCTGCCACCGGCGGTGCGGCGGCGTGCGGCTTTTCCGCGGCCGCCCGAACGGGTCAGGTGAGCGGGGCGCCGGCGGCGGGTTCCCCGTCGGTGTGGGCCACGTGCCGCAGCTGGGACCAGATCAGCACGAGGAACACCGCCGAGCCGGCGAACGCGAACCAGAACGGCGCGGCGACGCCGAGGTGCTGCGCCAGGACCCCGCCGATCCCGGAACCGGCGACCAGGCCGCCGAACGTCCCCACGGCGTTCACCGCGCCGACGCGGCCCTGCAGCCCGGCGGGCACGGCGCGCTGCCGCACGGTGATCGAGGTGGTGCCCCAGACGAACGCGTGCGCGCCGAAGACGAAGAACACCGGCAACGCCACCAGGGGCGAGGTGGTGGTGGCCAGCGCGGCGTGGGTGAGGGTCTCCACGACCAGGCCGATCCGCATGAGGTTCCCCAGGCTGACGCGCCGGGTGATCGCCCCGTACGCCAGGGTCCCGAGCAGGCCGCCGACGGCGCTGGTGGTGGTGACCAGCCCGTACCCGACCTCGCCGAGGCCGAGGCGCTCGGTGGCGTACAGCACCAGCACCGACCAGGCCGCGCCGAAGGTGATGTTGAAGACGAAGATGGTCAGCACCAGCGTGCGCACGGCGGCGTGGCCCGCGACCCAGCGCAAACCCTCGGCGACGTCGTGCCGCACCCGCGTCCGCGCACGAACCCGCTCGCGGGAGGGCAACCGCAGCCGGCTGACGAGCACCGCCCCCGCCCCCACCAGCGCCGCCTGGGTGGCGAACGGCAGGAACGTCCCGGCGGTGAACAGCACCGCCCCCAGGGGCGGGCCGGCGAGCTGGTTGACGGTGATGAAACCCGTCTGCAGGCGGGCGTTCGCGGGGGCGAGGTCGTCGCGGTCGACCAGCACCGGCAGCAGCGTGCCGGTGGTGTTGTCCGCGAACACCTCGGCGGTGGCGACGAGGAACAGGGCCGTCAGCACGACCGCGACCGGCGCCCTGCCGGTGAGCAGCGCCAGGGCCAGCAGCACCAGCACCCCGGACCGTGCGGCGTCGACGGCGACGACGAGCAGGCGGCGGTCCAGGCGGTCGGAGAGCACCCCGGCCCACAGGCCGAACAGCAGCGGCGGCAGCCACTGCACGGTCGCGGCCAGCGCGACGAGGAACGCGTCGTCGGTCGTGGAGGCGACCAGCAGGGGACCGGCTGCCAGCGCGATGCCGTCGCCGAGGTTGCTGGACCAGCTGGAGGCCAGCAGCCAGCGGAAACCCGTGCCCAGGCGCGCGGGGACCAGGGTTTCCAGGAGGCGGGGCACCGCGACACCCTGCCACGGGGCCAGGCCCGGCCCCGCCGGTTCCCCCGCCGGCGCGGCCGTCAGGCGCTCAGGCTCCCGAGCCCGGCGCGGGGCACCGGTTCGAGGCAGGCGGCGACCAGCTCCTCCAGGGGGACCTCGAGCGCGGTGGCGAGCGCGGCGACGGTGAAGAACGCGGGGGTGGGCACGCGGCCCGCCTCGATCTTGCGCAGCGTCTCGGTGGGCACGCCGGAGCGCGCGGAGACCTGCGCGACGCTCAGCTCGCCGCGCGCGCGGCGCAGCAGCTCGCCGAGCCGGCGACCGCGCTCGCGCGCCTCCTCGGTCAACGGGGGACGCACCATGTCGTGATAGTAATACCGGGATAGGAATACCAAGGTGGGAACACCACGAACCTCGGAGGCAGCGGTGGTGGAGCTCAAGACGCCCGGTGAGGTGCAGGCGGTGCGCGCGGCGGGGAAGGTCGTCGCCGACGCGCTGGCGGCCGTGCGCGCCGCCGCCGCCCCCGGGGTCCGGCTGGACGAGCTGGACGCCGTGGCCCGCGAGGTGATCGCCGCCGCCGGCGCCACCTCCCCGTTCCTCGGCTACCGGCCCCGGTTCGCCCCCACCCCGTTCCCCGGGGTGATCTGCACCTCCGTCGACGACGCGGTGCTGCACGGGATCCCCGGCCCGTACGCGCTGCGCGCCGGCGACCTGCTCAGCGTCGACTGCGGTGCGCTGCTCGACGGCTGGGCCGGGGACTCCGCCACCACGTTCAGCGTCGGCGAGCCCCGCCCCGGCCACGCCGACCTGGTCGCCGCCACCCGCGACGCCCTCGCCGCCGGGATAGCCGCCGCCGTGCCCGGCGCGCGCATCGGCGACGTCTCCGCCGCCATCGGTGCCGTGGCGCGCGAGCGCGGGTGCGGGGTGAGCACCGACTTCGGCGGGCACGGCATCGGCCGCACCATGCACGAGGACCCGGCCGTGCCCAACGACGGGCGGGCCGGGCGCGGGCTCACCCTGCGCCCCGGCCTCGTCGTCGCGATCGAGCCGTGGTTCTTCGCCGGCGGGCGCGGGGAGTACGCGATCGACGAGGACGGCTGGACGCTGCGCAGCGCCCACGGCCTGCCCGGCGCCCACGAGGAGCACACCGTGGCCGTCACCGAGGACGGCCCGGTGGTCCTCACCCTGCCCTGAGGACCACCCCGCCACCGGGCCCCGCGCGTGTAGCGTCGCGTCGACGGCCCGCCCCGGTCGGGCCCGCCCCTGGAGGCACCGTGAGCACCCCGCCCCGCGGCCACCTGGTCCGCTCCGAGATCGCCGAGCAGCCCGCGGTCGCCGAACGGGTCCTCGCCGCCGCCGGCGGGGAACTGGCGCAGGTGGCCGCCCGCCTGCGCGAGAGCGCTCCGCGCACCGTGCTGCTCACCGCCCGCGGCACCAGCGACCACGCCGCCCTGTACGCCAAGTACCTGGTCGAGGTCGGCCTCGGCCTGCCCGCCGGGCTCACCTCGCCCTCCACCCTCACCGTCTACGGGGCCCGCCCCGACCTGACCGGCGTGCTGTGGATCGCCGTCAGCCAGTCCGGCGGCTCACCCGACCTCGTGGAGCCCACCGCCGCCGCCCGCCGCGCCGGAGCCCTCACCCTGGCCGTCACCAACGACCCCGCCTCGGCGCTCGCCGCCGCCGCGGAGCTGCACCTGGACGTGCACGCCGGGCCCGAGCTGGCCGTGGCCGCCACCAAGAGCTACACCGCCCAGCTGCTGACCCTCTGGCTGCTGGTGACCACCTGGCGCGGCGGCGGCACCGGCCCCGCGCACGCCCTGCCCGGGCTCCTGCAGCGGGCCGTCGAGGCCGACGACGTCGCCGCCGTCGCCACCCGCTACCGCTTCGCCGACCGCCTCGTCCTCACCGCCCGCGGCTACTCCCACCCCACCGCCCGCGAGGCCGCGCTCAAGCTCATGGAGACCTCCTACCTGTCCGCCCAGGCGTTCTCCGCCGCCGACCTCGTGCACGGCCCCCTGGCGATGGTCGACGCCGACCGGCCCGTGATCGCCGTCGTGCCCGAGGGCCCCGGCGGCGAGGCGATGGCCCCCGTCCTGCACGCCCTGCGCGAACGAGGTGCCGACGTGTGCGCCGTGGCGCCCGAGGGTCTGGCCCCCGACGCCACCGTGCGCCTGGCGGTGCCCGCCGGGGTGCGCGAGGACCTCGCACCGGTGCTGCAGATCGTGCCCCTGCAGCGCCTGGCGCTGGAGGTGGCGCTCGCCCGCGGGCTCGACCCCGACGCGCCCCGCGGGCTGCGCAAGGTCACGCGGACGCGGTGAGCGCCCCCGCCGGCACGGTCCTGCTGCGCGGCGGTGACGTCCGCACCGGCCGGCGCGCCCTGCCCGGCGGGTGGGTCCTGCTGCGCGGCGCGCGGGTCGTCGCCACCGGCACCGGGGAGCCGCCGCACGCGCCGGGCGCCGAGGTCCTCGACGCCACCGGGCACCTCGTCGTGCCGGGGTTCGTGGACCTGCACTGCCACGGCGGTGCCGGTGCCTCCTTCGGCGGCACCGGCGACGCGGCCGTCGCCGCCGCCCGCACCGTCGCCGCCGCGCACCGCGCGCACGGCACCACCACCCTGCTGGCCAGCCTCGTCACCCGGCCCGTGGCCGAGCTCGCCGGCACCCTGGCCGCGCTCGCCGGGCTCGTCGCCGAGGGCGTGCTCGCCGGCGTGCACCTGGAGGGCCCCTGGCTCAGCCCGCAGCACCGCGGCGCGCACGACGCCGCGCTGCTGCGCACCCCCGAACCCGCCGACGTGGACCGGCTGCTCGGCACCGGTCTCGTGCGCGTGGTCACCCTCGCCCCCGAGCTGCCCGGCGGGCTGGACGCCGTGCGGCGCGTCACCGGGCACGGCGCGCTCGCCGCCGTCGGGCACACCGGCGCCGACGAGAGCACCACCCGCGCCGCCGTGGACGCCGGCGCGCGCCTGGCCACCCACCTGTTCAACGCCATGCCGCCGGTGCACCACCGCCGCCCCGGCCCCGTGCTGGCGCTGCTGGACGACGAGCGCGTCGCCGTGGAGCTCATCGCCGACGGCGTGCACCTGCACCCGCTGACCCTCGCCCACGCCGCCCGCACCGCCGGCCCGGCGCGCACCGCCCTGGTCACCGACGCCATGGCCGCCGCCGGCGCCGGTGACGGCACCTACCGCCTCGGCGGCCTGGACACCGCCGTCACCGGCGGCGTCGCCCGCCTCGCCGCCGGCGGCGGCGCCATCGCCGGCAGCACCCTGACCCTGGACCGGGCGCTGCGCTTCGCCGTCACGGCCGCGGGGATCGCGCTCGACGACGCCCTCGCCGCCGTCACCACCGTCCCCGCGGCGCTGCTGGGCCGGGCCGACCGCGGCCACCTGGAGCCGGGCGCGACCGGGGGAGCGGTCGTGCTCGACGAGGGGCTGCGCGTGCTGCGGGTCGTGGCCTGAACGGCACCGGGCACGATGGGGGGCGTGCCCCCCGCTCTGCGCCCCCACCTGACCCGCTGGACGTCGCTGGCCCCGCCGGTGGCCCTGGTGGTGCTGGCCCTCACCTGGGGGCGGTACCCGGGCGGCGTGGTGGTCGCGCTGGTGGCCGTGGTGCTGGCCGCGGCCGTGCTGGCGGCGGTGCACCACGCCGAGGTGGTCGCGCACCGGGTGGGTGAGCCGTACGGCTCCCTGGTCCTGGCCGTGGCCGTCACGGTGATCGAAGTCGCCCTGATCGTCACGTTGATGACCGCCGGCGGGCCGCAGGCCTCCTCGCTGGCCCGCGACACCGTCTTCGCCGCCGTGATGATCACCTGCAACGGGATCCTGGGCCTGTCGCTGCTGCTGGGGGCGCGGCGCTACGGCACCACCGTCTTCAACGCCGAGGGCACCGGTGCGGCCCTGGCGACCGTGGCCACCCTGGCCGCCCTCAGCCTGGTGCTGCCCACCTTCACCACCGCCCGGCCGGGCCCGGAGTTCTCCCCGGCGCAGCTCGCCTTCGCCGCCGTGGCCTCCCTGGCGCTGTACGCGATGTTCGTCGTCACCCAGACGGTGCGCCACCGGGACTTCTTCCTGCCGGTGGCGCCCGGCGGCGGGCCCCTGGCGGAGGAGGAGCACGCCGCCCCGCCGAGCACCCGCGCGGCGGTGGCCAGCCTGGCGCTGCTGCTGGTGTCGCTGGTGGCCGTGGTCGGGCTGGCCAAGGTGGAGTCCCCCGCGATCGAGGCCGGTGTGGCGGCCCTGGGCCTGCCGCAGTCCTTCGTCGGCGTCGTGATCGCCCTGCTGGTCCTGCTGCCCGAGACGATCGCGGCCGCCAACGCGGCCCGGCGCGGGCGCACCCAGATCAGCCTGAACCTCGCGCTGGGCTCGGCGATGGCCAGCATCGGCCTGACCATCCCGGTGATCGCGGTGGCGTCCATCTGGCTGGAGGGGCCGCTGCTGCTGGGCCTCGGCTCGACCCAGCTGGTCCTGCTGGCCCTGACGGTCGTGGTGGGGGTGCTGACGGTCGTGCCCGGGCGCGCCACCCGGCTGCAGGGCGGGGTGCACCTGGTGCTGCTGGCCGCGTTCCTGTTCCTGGCCGCCAGCCCGTGAGCGCCGTGGTCGACGCCTGAGCGCTCGGGCGCCGCTCAGCGGTCCCGGAGCGCGGCCAGCACGCGCTCGCCGGCGCGCCCGTCCTCCAGCGCGCAGTAGCGCTGCACGAAGCGGGCGTGCCGGTCCGCGTGCGCCGCGGCCACCGCGGGCAGGTCCAGCAGCGCCCCGGTGAGCGACTCCTGGTCGAGCAGGACCGGCCCCGGCGCCTCGGCCCGCAGGTCGAGGGTGAACCCGCGCAGCCGGTCGCGGTAGTGCTCCAGGTCGTACGCGTACACCACGATCGGCTTCCCGGTGACCGCGAAGTCGAACATCGAGGAGGAGTAGTCGGTGACCAGGACGTCGGCGGCGAGGTAGAGGTCGGAGACGTCCGGGTGCCCGGAGGCGTCGCGCACCCGCGCGCCACCCGCGGGACGGTGCCGGCGCCCCGCGTAGTGGTGCAGCCGCAGCAGCAGGACGGCGTCGTCGCCGAGGCGCTGCGCGAGCGCCTCGACGTCCAGCCCGAGCGGTGCGCCGCCGCCCGCGGCGACCTCGTCGTCGCGGTACGTGGGGGCGTACAGGACGGCGGTCGCGCCGTCCGGCACGCCGAGCGCCTCGCGCACGCGGGCCCGGCGGGCGTGGCGGTCGGGGGCCAGCAGCACGTCGTTGCGCGGGTAGCCGGTCTCCAGCACCGCGCCCGAGTACCCGAACGCGGCCCGCAGCAGCCGCGTCCCCTCGCCGCCGGGGGTGACGAGCAGGTCCCAGCGGGCGATGTCCTCGTCCAGCGCGGCCATGACCTCCTCCGGGGGCAGGAACACCGCGTCCCGGTGGATCCGCTTGAGCGGGGTGCCGTGCCACGTCTGCAGGTACGTCGTGCCGGGCCGCTTGCGCCACCGGTCGAGCTGGACGTGCGTGTTGGACACGAGGACGTCGGCGGACTCCAGCTCCGCCACGGCCTGCGGCGTGCCGATCGGCACGGTCGCCGCGCCGGGCGGGAAGGCCGCGGCGTGGCGCGGGTCGGCGAGCCAGACGTGCTCGACC
Source organism: Kineococcus auxinigenes (assembly GCF_050871525.1). NCBI lineage: Bacteria > Bacillati > Actinomycetota > Actinomycetes > Kineosporiales > Kineosporiaceae > Kineococcus > Kineococcus auxinigenes. The sequence continues at coordinate 34,834 of NZ_JBKBCT010000028.1, forward strand.
TCGCCGCCGCGCGCACCGCCGAGGGGACCCCGGTGCGCGAGCAGCGCTTCGTGCAGCGCTCGCGGGTTGTCGGCGTACCGGCCGTTGAAGGCGTTGTAGACGATCTTCACCGGTGTCCCCCTCGCACCCGTCACAGACCGCCGACGGGCGGTTCCCCCGTGTCCGGCACGAGGACCGGGGTGTCCTCGCGCAGCGTCTCACCGCGGAAGAACGCCCGCAGCCGCACCGCGCACAGCAGCATCAGCGGAACCCCCAGCGCCAGCATCCCCACCCCGATGACGAACACGCCGCCCACCGAGCCGAAGCGCGTGTAGCCGTACTCCGGGTCCAGCATGTCCACCGCGCTCTGGCCGAACGCCCACAGCATCGCCAGGCCGCCCACCAGGGGGAACACCCCTCGCATCAGCGCGTCGCGCACCGAGCGCGTCAGGGTGCGGCGGAAGAACCACACGCAGGAGAACGCCGTGATCCCGTAGTAGAACGCCACCGCCAGGCCCAGCGAGGCGATGGAGTCCTGCAGTGCGTTCTGGCTCACCACGCTCAGCACCAGGTAGAAACCCACCGCCGAGGCGCCCATGACGAGCGTGCCGAACGACGGCGTCCGGTAGCGCGGGTGGACCCGCGCGAAGCGCTTCGGCAGCGCGCCGTACACCGCCATCGACAGCGTCCCGCGCGCGGTCGGCAGGATCGTGGTCTGCGTGGAGGCCGCCGCGGACACCGCCACCGTCAGCAGCAGCAGTGAGGACGCCACCGCCCCGCCCACCGGGTCGCCGAGGATGGTCAGCACGTCGTCGGCGTTGGCCTCGTTGCGCAGCCCGATGCCGGTGGTGCCGAACCCCGCGTACGCCTGCACCGCGACCGCCACCAGCACGTACGTCACCAGCAGGATCACCGTGGACAGCAGCGCGGCGCGCCCCGGCGTGGAACCGGAGTCCCGCGTCTCCTCGGTGACCGCCAGGCAGGCGTCCCAGCCCCAGTAGATGAAGATGCAGAGGATCACCGCCTCCGCCAGCGCCGACGCGCTCACCCCGAACGGGGAGAACCAGTCCCACTGCGGCACCACCGCCTGGGGCCCGGCGTCCCCGGCGAGCACCAGGTACAGCGCCGCGATCGCCAGCAGCCCCAGCACCGCGAACTGCACGATCACCAGGACGTTCTGCAGCTGCTCGGAGATCTTGATGCCGCGGTAGCTCACCCACGTCATCCCCGCGATGAACGCCACGCCCAGCCCGACCCGCAGCACCGGCTGGTCCGCCAGGCCCTCGGCGCCCAGGAACCGCAGCGTGTACACCGCGGAGATCTCCGCCACGTTCGCCAGGACGATGATCGCCGAGACGGCCACGCCCCAGCCGCCCATCCAGCCCACCCACGGGCCCAGGGCCTTGGTGCCCCACGTGAACGTGGTGCCGCAGTCCGGGGCGACGCGGTTCAGTTCCCGGTAGGCGAACGCCACCAGCAGCATCGGCGCGAACGCCACCAGGAACATCGCCGGCGCCTTGTCGTGCACCGCCAGCACCACGTACCCCAGCGTCGCGGCCAGGCTGTACGCCGGGGCCGTCGCGCCCAGCCCGATGACCGTGTTGCCCCACAGCCCCAGGGCCGCCGGTCGCAGGCCCTTGCCCGCCTCCAGGGTGAGGGCGCCGTCGGCACCCTGTCGCTCCGCCATGCCGCTCCTCGCGCTCCGGGGCCGATCCAGCCGGCAAGCGTAACCGCCGCAGGACCTCCGTCCTGTTGTGCGCACACCCGTCCGGGCGGACCATCGGGGCCACGGGCGCACGGCCGCGCCCGCTCCCGGCCGCGAGGAGGCGGTGGCGTGAACGGCGACCGGAACGACGACGGCACCCGCCCCGGCGGCTCCGCGCGCGAGCGCACCGCGGTCGGCTGGTCGGGTTCGGGCGCCTCGCGCCGGGCGCTGCGCTGGGCGCTGCGCGAGGCGGCCGCCTCCGGCCGCGCCGTGCACGTCGTGGCCGTGGACCCGCCGTCACCCGGCGACCCGCCCTCCACCGCCCCGCCCTCCACCGCCCTGCCCGAGGCGCTGGCCGAGGAGCTGGAACGGCTGCCCGGGCGCTGCCCGCCGGTGAGCACCTCCGTCGTCACCGGCGACGTGGCCACCGCCCTGCTCGTGGCCGCCTCCGGCAGCCGGTGGCTCGTGCTGGGGTGCGGGCGCGGCGTCGGGCCGGTGGGGACGGGGGACGGGGACGTCCTGGCGCGCTGCCTGGCGCACTGCCCCGCGCCCGTCGTCCTCGTCGGGCCGCAGGCCGTCCTGGCCGACCCGCGGCGCCTGCTCGCCGTGCGCGGCGCCGGGGGCGCCGGCGCCGGAGGCATCGGGAGCATCGGCGTCGCGCGCACCGGCACCTCGGGTGCCGCGGTGGCCCGCGCCGTGCACGTCGGTGACCTCGTGGTCGCCGCCGCCGCGGACGCCGGCACCCTGCCGCTGCGCACGCTGCGCGCCCCGGTCGCGTTCCTGCCGCCGTCCTCGCGCACCGTCGTGCTGCCCGACACCGCCGGCGCCGGGGTTCAGGCGGGCCGCGCCCCCGGGCGCAGCACGGCCGCCGGCACCCAGCTGTCGACGAGGACGGGCCGCCCCGCCGGGTCCAGCAGGACGTAGGCCACCCGGCCCAGCCAGCCGCCGTCCTCGCGCCGCCACGCCAGCAGCAGCCCTGGCCGGGCGCCGTCGCGCGGGGTGAGGACCCAGCAGTGCGTGACCGCGGTCCGCTCGCCGGGCGGGGCGGGAGGGGTGGGCGGGGGAGGTGTGCCGGGCGGGGCGGGTGCGGGGTCGTCGAAGGGGGAGGGCTCGCCGCGGGCGCGGGCCGCGCGGTACCGCTCCTCGTACGCGTGGCTCCAGCGACCGCCCGGCACCCGACCAGGATGGCACGACGTCGAACGGGTGTTCGACGATCGTGTCGCGCGGTGCGCCGGGGTCCGGGCTCGAGGCCGACCGCGTGCTCACGACCCCGGCCGGTCGAGCGCTGCGGCATCAACCAGCGTTGACGGGAGCCGTGCCACCAACTCAGGTTGATGGCGTGCCGGCGTCCATCGACATCCCCTCGCCGGAGGACCCCGAGGCCGCTCTCGCCGCGGTCGTGGCGTTGCGCCGCCTCGCCGGTCAGCTCGAGGCGGCAGCCGTCGCCGAAGCCGCCGCCCAGGGGCGGACCTGGTCCGAGATCGGTCAGGCACCGGGTGTCAGCGCCCAGGCCGTCCACAAGGAGTTCGCCGCTCAGGTGCGCCGGTGACCACCGCGACGCTCTTCGACGTCGCGTCGGTCCCGAGGCAGGTGATCGCGACCGTCGTCCTGCTCCTCGCGCAGGACGGGGCGCTGAGCCTGGACGACCCCGCCGGGGCGCGGCTGCCACGACTGCCGGGGTGGGCCGAGGGCACCCACCTCGAGCACCTGCTGCACCGCACCGGCGGAGTGCCCGACTGCACCGCCCTGCTGACGGCGCGCGGTCACGCGCTGAGCGGTGGGACCACGCAGGACGACGCCCTGAACACACTGACCTCGCTCGAGCGGCCACCGGCCCCGCCGGGCAGCGGGTTCGCGTGCTCCGACTCCGACTGCGTGCTCCTGGCGCCGGTGGGCCCCGGCCTCGCGACCTCGCCGACGACCGAGACGCCGGTGCCGAGCAGCGGCGGGGCGGGAGCGACCCTCGCCCGGTGGAAAACGCCTCGTCGTGGCGTCGACGTCCACGGCACCATCCACGTCGTGAGCCGAGCCGAGCGACTCCCGCCCGCCGCCACGGAGGACGACCTGCACGCCGTCGTGCGTGACGAGTCCGCGCTTCGCCCCGGCGTCGACGTCCTCGCCGGGAACCTGGGCCTGGACACCGGGGAGCTGCGACGGCTCCCGAACGGCTCGCTGCCCGTCTACGCCGACGAGCACCTCGTCCTCAAGCTCTTCCCACCCGTCCACGCCGCCGCGGCCCCCGTCGAGGCCGGCGTCCTGACGGCGGTGGCCGGGAGGCTGCCCGTCCCCACCCCCGTGGTGCGCGCCGCCGGAGCCCACGACGGCTGGCGGTACGTGCTCATGGACCGGCTCGCCGGGGTGGACCTGTCATCGGTGTGGAAGGACCTGCCCCGTGACGAGCGCCGTCGGCTGGCTGCCCGAGCAGGTGCGCTGTCCCGGGCGCTCCACCAGATCGCACCACCGACCATCGAGGACTGGTGGCCGCAGGACTGGCCGGCCTTCCTGGCCGACCAGCGAGCCACCGCGGTCGAGCGCCACCACCGGTGGGGGCTCCCGCAACCCTGGTTGAGCCAGGTCGACGCGTTCCTGGACCAGGTCCCCCTCACCACCCGGCCCGAGGTGCTGCTGCACACCGAGGTCATGCCCGCCAACCTGCTCGCGACGCAGGGCGCGAGCGGCCGGTGGTTCCTCTCCGGCTTGTGCGACTTCGAACCGGCGATGCGCGGCAGCCACGAGTACGAACTCGTCGCCGTCGCCGTCTTCATGGCCGAGGGCGACCCCGCCGTCCTGCGAGAGGGCCTGATCGCCTACGGCTTCGAAACCGAACAGCTCGACGACGACCTCAGTCGTCGGTTGCTCGCGTGGACCCTCCTGCACCGGTTCGGCAACGCTGCCGCGTTCTTCGACCTGCTGCCGGCGCCGCCCAGACCCACCCTGGAGGCGCTGGCGACGAGCTGGTTCAGCACCGCCTCCGCCTCTGACCGGGCCGGCTGACCTCGTCCCGGCGCAGCTCACGCGCTGCCCGCACCGGCGATGCGCCACGCTTCGGTCTCGCCGTCACGCACCAGGGCGCAGCCCCGGGCGGTCGGGCCGTCCGGCACGGACGTGTCCGCCCCGCGCAGCTCGAAGGTCACCGGGACGAGGAACGCCTGCGCGTGCTCCTGCGCGAGGGTTTCTCCCGGTGAGCCGCCGCACGCGGGGAGCGCCGCGGCGCTCAGCGCCACGGCGATCAGGAGGGGGTCCTCTTCACCGCTCCAGTGCAGCAGCCGAGAGCACGAGCACGGAGCGGACCGCGCAGGTGCGCACCCGGCGTCCACACGGCCCGGTCCCGAGCAGGACCTCGTGCTCCTGACGGGAGGCCGACAGCTCGTCGTCTCCCCGCACACCACCGTCGACCAGGTGGAACGGCGCGGACCAGCGCCGCCACCACGGGTGACCCTGCGGCCTCGAACGGCGGCGGACTCCACGGCACGAGCCGATGCCGGCACGCGACGACGATCCACCGCTCGTGGCTCCCGGTGAGCGCGCTGGGTCAGGTGGTCAGGTCGCGTTCCGCACCGCGTGGCGCACGTGGATCACGCCGTTGCCGAATCGCCGGTGCTCCAGCAGTTCCAGGTCGATCCGGACGCCTCGAGGCAGCGCCGGCTTGCCGCCGCCCACGAGCGCGGGGCACAGCAGCAGGACGCACTCGTCGACCAGCCCGTGCCGGAACGCCTCGGCCCCGATGGCCGCGCCGCCGATGCTCAGGTCCGAGGTGGACGCCTGCTTGAGCCGCCGCACCGCCTCGGGATCGAACCGCCGCTCGATCCTCGTCCGCGCCGTCGACACATCCTCCAGCGTCGAGGAGTAGACGACCTTGTCGGCGTCGCGCCAGATCCCCGCGTACTCGCGGACGACGGCCGGTTCGGTCGACAACCAGTCGTCGTCCTCCCACACGCGCATCGTCTCGTACATCCGGCGCCCGTAGAGCGAGGTGCCGATGTGCCGCTCGTGCTCGTTCCAGAACGCGTGCACCTCGTCGTCGGGCACGGACCAGTCGAAGGAGCCGGTCTCGTCCTCGAGGTAACCGTCGAGCGAGGTGTTGGCCGCGTAGATCAGCTTGCCCATGGGTTCCTCCACCCGGAAGGGAGCTCCAGCGTGCAGCGTCACGGCAGCACCGGCAAGGGCGCCGACGGAGAGGTCACCGAACATCCCGTCGCACGGCCACGACGGCGATCCGGGCCGATCACCGCGGTCGGTGTTTTCACGGTCTTGCCGATGTCGTGACGTTCCCTCCCGCGGTGATCTTGCACGATTGAGGGCTCAACCGTGCAAGATCACCACAGGTTGCCGGACGGTCTCGCTGCAGACCACCACCGACACGCCCGAGCGGTGACGGCCCACCCCGGCGTGTTCGCTCCCGCCTGCAGCACCGCTGTCCACCGCGGGTCCGAACGCGCGGTCATCCCGCGTTGTGCGCGCGGTCGCTGGTGGCTGGCGACGCCCACACCCCTACCTACGCCGACGACGATCACAGCGACGAAGCTGACATCTGGCGCTTGAAGCAAGCGGAACCACGACGTACTGACAGCGGTGAAGAGCCTGCCCAGGACTTCGGAGGACCGCACGAGCCCATCCCCACCAGCGGAGACGACCTGACCACGACCCTGGACGACGACCACTGAGCCATCTCCGGCTGAGGCCTCGGTGAGCCCCCACCGAGGCCGACTGGAACGGCACCTCGATCGGCACGGTCGTCCCGCGTTGAGTGCGCGACCGTGGTCCGGCACGACGTCGTCGTCAGCGTCTGCTTGGCTTCACCGCGGTGCCGCTGGTCGGGCCCGTCAACGCCACCCGGCGCTGGTGGCGGTCCTGCAGCACCGCGGCGTGCTCGTGGACGTCCACGACGTCGAGACCGGAGTGCGCCTGGTACCAGGCTGCAGCAGCGGCGGTGTCACGGACCGGCAGGAAGCTCGACGCCACGCTCGCGATCACGGCGGCACCGTGGGGGCGCCCTCGGACAGCGGGCTCCTCGCGGCGACGCCCGCTGGTGACGCGCTCGTCGTGCGGTCGTGCGGTCGTGCGGTCGTGCGGTCGTGCGGTCGTGCGGTCGTGCGGTCGTGCGGTCGTGCGGTCGTGCGGTCGTGCGGTCGTGCGGTCGTGCGGTCGTGCGGTCGTGCTGAGGAGCGAGCGGGCGCCGTGGCCCGAGCAAGGACTCGCGTGACCTCCCGGTCGGTGCCCCCGGTGGGGAACCCCTGGTCGGCGTCGATCGCGGTGGGGGTGACCTGCACGCAGACCGCCTGCTCGCACGCCCGCAGCTCCGGACGCCCCTCGACACCTGCGTGCCCGGCGGCTTACGGTGGCCGCGGTTGTACCGTCAGCCTCCGCAGGAACGCCGGGCCGACGAGGCCCCGGTCTCCGCAGCACCCGGGGGGTGCCCGTGAGTCTTCCCGTCCTGGCCACCGCTGAACGCACCACCGCTGAACGCACCACCCAGCACGCCGACGACTGCGACGTCGCGCACCTCGGCCTCTCGCTGCACCTCGCTCCCAGCCACGCGGTGCTGCAGGTCTCGGGGGAGCTCGAGGCGGCGACCGCCGACCTGTTCCTCGGCGTCGTCGACAGCGCCCTGCAGCGGGGGTGCCTCGAGCTCGAGGTCGACCTCGCCGACGTCACCTTCTGCGACGTGCGCGGCATCGACGCGGTGCTCACCGCCCGCGCCCGGTTCCTCGCCGCAGGCGGTGAGCTGCGCCTGCGGCAGGTGCGGCCCTTCCTCCGTCACGTCTTCCTCCTGCTGCGCCTCGGTGAGGCCGTCGAGGGCTGAGGCGCGCGCTGGCTGACACCGGCTGGGACGGTTCCCGGCGCGCCCTGGTCGCCGTCTACGCGCCCGCGGCGCTGTTCAGCACCAGCCAAGGCGCCGTGCTGCCGGTGCTGCCGCTCACGGCGCGCGCCGTGGGAGCCCCCGTGGCGGTCGCCGCGCTCGTCGTGGCGCTGCTGGGCATCGGGCAGGTCGCCGGCGCGCTGCCCGCGGGGGCGCTGACCGCCCGGGCGGGGGAGCGCCGGGCGATGCTCGTGGCCGCCGCCGTCTCCGCCGCGGCCCTCGCCGGAGCCGCGCTGGCCGGTTCGGTGGCCGTGCTGGCGCTGTGCGTGCTGGCGCTGGGCCTGGCCGCGGGGGTGTGGGGCCTGGCGCGGCAGTCGTACCTGACGGCCGCGGCGCCGGTGCGGCTGCGGGCGCGGGCGCTGTCCACCCTGGGCGGGGTGGGGCGCATCGGCCTGTTCGCCGGACCCTTCGCCGGGGCCGCCGGCACCGCCCTGCTCGGCCGCGCCGGCGCCTACGCGGTCGCCGGTCTGGTGGTGCTCGCCGCGGCCGTCGTCGTGCTCGTCCTGCCGGACCCCGCCGCCCCCGCACCGGGGGCGGGCGCCGCGGCGCCCGCCCGGGCCGGAGCCCTCGCCGTGCTGCGCGAGCACGCCCGGCTGCTGTCCACGCTGGGTGCGGCGGCCCTCGCGGTGCAGGCGGTGCGCCAGTCCCGGCAGACGGTCCTGCCGCTGTGGTGCGAGCAGATCGGCCTGGACGCCACGGGCGCGAGCCTGGTCGTGGGCCTGTCCGGGGCGGTGGACACGGCGCTGTTCTACCCGGCCGGGGCGGTGATGGACCGCTTCGGCCGCCGCGTCGCGGCAGTGCCCTCGATGCTGGTGCTGGGCGGCGCCCACGCGCTGCTGCCGCTGGCGCACACCGGCACCGGCGTGGCGCTCGTCGGCGCGCTCATGGGGCTGGGCAACGGCATGGGGGCCGGGCTGGTGATGACGCTGGGCGCCGACGCGGCACCGCCCGGGCAGCGGGCGCGGTTCCTCGGCGCCTGGCGGATGGTCACCGACACCGGGGTGGCCGCCGGGCCCGTCCTCGTCGGGGCGCTGGCCGGCGCCGCCACGCTGGCCGTGGCCGGCGGCGGGGTGGCGGTGCTGGCGCTCGCGGCGGCGGCGGGACTGGCGGCGTGGGTGCCGCGGGGGGGGGGGGGGGGCGGCGCCGGCCGGGCCCCCCCCCCCCCCCCCCCCGCGGCGGCGGGCAACCCCCACCCCGCAGACGCCGGACGCCCGCTGTGGAGCAGTGGG